>NZ_LSSO01000162.1:0-82194 GCF_001645205.1 Brevibacillus sp. SKDU10
CGGAGAAAGACAGAGATAAAGAGCCGGAGAAAGACAAAGATAAGGAACCGGAGAAAGACAGAGATAAGGAACCGGAGAAAGACAAAGATAAGGAACCGGAGAAAGACAGAGATAAAGAACCGGAGAAAGACAGAGATAAGGAACCGGAGAAAGACAGAGATAAGGAACCGGAGAAAGATAGAGATAAAGAACCGGAGAAGGATAAAGAGAAGGAACCAGATAAAGAGACGGATAAGGTTAAAGATAGGGACAAGGACAGAGATAGAGACAGAGATAAAGACAAAGATAAAGACAGGGACAAAGAGAGAGACAAAGATACGGATCAAAACAAAAACACGGCAACGACAACAACAGCAACAACGGCAACAGCAACAAACAACCAAGGAACCCAAAATCCTGCTAAAGTCGAAAAAGAAGGCAATTCGACAACAAAAACGTTTGATGATTTGAAAAACCATAAGTGGGCGCAAAACTCGATCGAGCTGTTGAATTCTAAGGGAATCATTTTAGGAACCTCTGATCACACATTTACTCCAAAAGCGGCCATGAAGGGCGGAGATTTTGCTCTCATCGTGATGAGAATGTTTGATCTGAAATCAGATGTGACAGGAAATACCCCTGATGTCCCACAAAACAGCTATTATTCTGGGGCAGTAACAAGCCTGAGGGATCAAGGAATCATTCAGGGCTTCGAGGGTGAACAGTTTAATCCAGACACGCCTATTACAAGACAAGATCTAATGGTAATCTTGTATCAGGCCATGATTAAGTCCGGTATGGAGCTGAAAAAGGGTGAAACGGCTGAGCTGAATCGTTTTGCCGATTCTAATAAGGTGAAGAATAACGCGAAGGAAGCTATCAGCGCATTAGTAGCAGAAGGAATTGTAAAAGGAGACGGTAAAAATCTCAATCCAACGGCTCCTGCTTCAAGAGCGGAAATTGCAGTGCTGCTCGAACAAGTAGTGCATAAAATGCCTGAGAAGAAATAATCAAATGGTACAGTATTAAAATAGCGCCACTCTAAGGACGTCCAGCGGATGCCTTACGAGTGGCATTTTTATTTAGGAAACGACTTAGTTGATCTGTGGTAAAACCCATAGGAATTCAGTACCTCGTTGTAATTCATACATGCAGCGGGTTTGAACAGTAATACCTTTCGCAGGTGGTGGGGCTGTTTGTCAATCACAATCAGGCGAAGGGTGTAAGAATTGGCTTTTTGCAAAGGCTTTCCGAATGGCGTTGATGGCATTAATACCAGCATAACCTCCACCAACAACAATACAAGCTACTTCCTGCATGCAAATCCTCTCCACGTTTCGGTTTGCACATATAACGATCAAGCAACCAATTTTGTGACAAACGATATGAAGAGAGGGGAAATCAGGATAGCCATATTACGCATGCTGCAACTGATTACATAGACAAAAGGCATTACCAATAGGTGTTACTTCTTTAAAAGCCAAGTAGATTTGACGATATTTCTTTTGCTTTACCTTCCTTATTTCAATATTCTTATGTGATTTGAAAAATAGCTCAGGACCCATCGTAATCCCGATACCCTGAGAGACCATGTTGACGATCGTTTCACAATGAAGAACCTCTAAAATGACATGGGGACATACCTGATGAGCGGTTAAATTTTCTAAAACCAATGTCTGATAAGGGCCTTTTGGCATGATAAAGTCCATCCCAGTTATTTTTTTAATATCAACGACCTTTTGCTGACAAAGGGTGTGGTTTTTAGGCAAACCCAAGACTAATTCATCTTTTTTTACGGGTATCACGTTCAAACGGTGATTGATAGGAGCATCAACAATAAAGCCAATATCTACGGTACCGTTTACAATCCACTCGATGATTTCCCCATAGGTGCCCTCAAATAAAATGACTTTTACACCAGGATAGGTCTTTTTTAAATTAGCCAGCATGGCAGGTAAGATCTGTGATGCCGCGCTTGTAAAGGCCCCTATTTTTAGAGTGCCTTCGAGTTGATTGTTTTGAATCGATAATTCCTGCTTAATAATAGCCTCGCTCTTGAGAATCTGCTGTATATGCGGCAGGATTCGATCGGCAAATGCAGTCCGGCTGATTTCCGCTTGCTTATTTCGGTGTAGCAAAGGATAGCCAAACTCTTTTTCTAAACTAGCAATAGCATGGCTGACTGCTGATTGAGTCATGTTAAGCTGTTCAGCAGCTCGTGTAAAATTCCCTAGCTCAACAACCTTTTGTAATACCTCATATCTAGCTATCGTCATAAGTTATCCTCATACCTTCTATGCATATTATTAATTTCACTAATATGACTATACCCGATAGGATAAGAATTGAACATCAAAGAAAAAGGGTGATTTCCATTGAGAAGGATATATTTATTGCTGTTGGGTATGTTCGCACTAGGTGTGGATGCTTATGTTATGGCTGGAATTTTACCTAGTATCGCTGAAGACTTTCGTGTATCTATTGGGGTCGCAGGACAAACTGTTAGCGTATTTACCTTATGCTATGCGATTGCAGCTCCTGTATTTGCAACCATCATGAGTAAAACAAATGCAAAATATACATTAGTAACAGCTTTATCAATATTCACACTTGCTAACTTTATTACTGCGGTTACGCATCAGTTTAGCCTTTTATTGATTTCAAGAGGATTAGCGGGGATAGGGGCAGGGCTTTACTCGCCATTAGCCTCATCAGCATCAGTTTCCTTAGTTGAGGAAAAGCAAAGGGGGAGGGCGTTAAGTACAATCTTGCTAGGAATGAGTACGGGAACTGTAATAGGCGTCCCTTTGGGGATTTATATTTCCGCTATCTTTGATTGGCGGATCACTATGTGGTTTATTGTATGGATTGGTGTATTAGGAATTGTAGCTGTATGGTGGAAGTTCCCAGAGGTACAATCAAATAGTTTGCCGACACTCAGAGAACGAGTGCGTATGTTTAAAAATAAAGATATAAAGCTTGTTATGATGATAACTGTGCTCCTTAGCTTTTGCAGTTTAGGCTTATATACGTACCTAGATCTTATTATTAGGGCATATGGATTTGAGCAATCGATTGTTTTTATTTGGATGTGGGGGATCGGTGGCATTGCTGGGAGCTTTATCATTGGTTATCTTATGGATTTTTATAAGAGACCCAGAGTTATATTAATGTACTTATTAATCGTGATGCTAGTATCTTTTATCGTAATGGGCAGCATTTATTCCCTGTCAGCCATACTTGCTATCGTCTTGATGCTGTGGGGGGCTAGTGGCTGGGCGGCCTTAGCAACCCAGCAAAAAACACTAGTAGAAATCAGTCCTGAGCATGCTGCTATTTCCATTGCCCTGTTAAGCTCTATCAATTATCTTGCTGGATCAATTGGGACAATGACAAATGGAATATTGCTAGAACAAGGAATGACCCCGGTGATGTTACCTTATCTTACGGGTGGTATCTTAGTGATTGCGATGGGATTACAATGGGTTTTGATAGCAAGAAAATGATAGCTCGAAATCGTATAGGGGACAAACAGCAGGGCTATTGTCTACTTTTTACAAAGGGACCTAGTTAACTAAAGAGGCAAATAGAATAAAAGAAATTCTTACATGCGTTATAATAAGGGTAACCCTTATAAGGAAGTGTAATGATATGAGCAATAAAACAAATGCTTGTCGTTTGCTGGATAAACATAAGGTTCCCTATACGGTGCATGAGTACGAATGGGATGAGGAGCATTTAAACGCAAAACATGTAGCTCAGCAGGTTGATTTGCAAGTAGAGCAGGTTTTTAAAACTCTTGTACTTCGTGGTGATAAGACCGGGGTTATCATGGCTTGTATTCCTGCCCATAAGGAGCTTCACTTAAAATTACTGGCAGCCGTTAGTAAGAATAAGAAGGCAGAAATGGTGCCAATGAAAGAGATACTAGAGTTAACGGGATACATACGGGGCGGGTGTTCACCTCTAGGCACCAAAAAAAATTACCCACTATTTATTGACGAGTCAGCTCTCAGTCTCCAGCTAATTAGTATTAGTGCTGGTAAAAGGGGCTTGCAGATCTTTCTTAATCCCGCTGATTTGATTAAGGTAAGTAAAGCTACTTCTGCGAGCCTGACTATGTAGAGAGATTCTATCTTATCTGTTGAATAACGATATCGAAATGCAGCTCTATTCTTTGGAAGCCTGTAACAGCAAAAACCTTGTTGTTACAGGCTTTTTTTCGTTAGTCTGAAAGTCTTTTGCTTTACGCGATTGGCTAGTTTCTATAACAAATCTATCGTTTGTAAATCGTAATGATTATTATTTGAGTTGACTTGTTTCTGTGAGTGCAGTAGTATATTGGTTAAATCGTAATCGTTACGATTTAATTCTAGCATGCTTTCTATTATCTCCTATACCTGTACGAAAGAAGGGTACTTACATATGGGTGAAAAGCGAGTTCCGGTTACTGTGTTAAGCGGCTATCTTGGAGCGGGCAAGACTTCTATTTTGAATCATGTTTTACACAATCGAGAGGGCCTTCGTGTAGCAGTCATTGTAAACGATCTAAGCGAGGTGAATATCGATTCCAATCTGATAAGGAATGGCGGTGGGATTTCCAGAATAGACGAGAAGGTTGTGGAGCTGTCGAACGGTTGTATTTGCTGTACGCTACGTGAGGATTTATTAGTGGAAGTCGAACGGTTAGTCAATGAGGATCGCTATGATTACATCCTGATTGAATCCACCGGAATAGGAGAGCCGTTACCAGTAGCGCAAACCTTCACGTATGTAGACGAAGAAATGGGGATAGATCTTTCGCGTATGTGCCGGCTGGATACAATGGTGACTGTAGTGGACGCGAACCGTTTTTGGCATGATTTTTCCTCGGGAGAAAGCTTATTGGAGCGCGGCCATGCAGTGGATGAAACAGACACGCGTGAAATCGTCGAATTGCTAATTGACCAAATTGAGTTTTGTGATGTTTTAATCGTAAATAAATGTGACATGGTTGGAGAACAGGATGTAGAGCATTTGGAGCAAATTCTTCGTAAGCTTCAGCCAACGGCAAAATTCATTCGAAGCTCCTATGGCAAGGTTGATCCTAAAGAAATTCTTCATACAGGGCTGTTCGATTTTGAAAAAGCAAGCCAATCTGCTGGATGGTTACAAGAATTACAAAAGCAAAGCCATACTCCAGAGACAGAAGAATACGGAATCTCCGCTTTTGTCTATCGCCGAAGAATTCCGTTTCACCCTGAACGACTATATAAATGGCTTCAGGATTGGCCTGAAAATGTGGTGAGAGCAAAGGGCTTCCTATGGGTTGCTACCCGTAATGACATAGCTTTGACGATTAGTCAGGCAGGTCCATCGATTCAATTGGAGTCAGCGGGCTATTGGGTGTCGGCTTTACCCGAAGAAGAGAAGCAGCAGATACTGGCGGAAGACCCTGAATGGGCTGAAGAATGGGACCCTCAATTCGGAGATCGTATCAATGAGCTTGTATGTATTGGATTTGATCTAGACCAAGGCAATATCATCCGGTCTTTAGATGCTTGCCTTGTAACAAACGAAGAGCTGCATGCAGACTGGAATACATTGAGAGATCCATTGCCAACAAGTGATGTTATTGTCGAGACGCTTAGTAGCCAGGATAATAAATAGAAATGATCAGGAGGATTTAACCAATGAGAGTAACAGTTACCCTGCAATGCACAGAATCTGGAGATCGTACCTACATTACAACAAAAAATAAAAGAAATAATCCCGAACGCCTAGAGCTAAAGAAATATTCCCCTCGTCTAAAAAAACATACTCTTCATCGTGAAACGAAATAGCTGGTAGATAAGACAAAGACACTCTTTTCGCATATAAGAGAAAAGAGTGTCTTAATCATAGTGGGGGATATCTCTTCAACCACATTTGCTAGTAGCTAGAGATTGGATAGCAATGCAACCAGCTAGCAGAGAATCGTGCCGTCAGTATGAGGAAGCAAATGAAGTTTATTTACTGAAATGATTCGCGATAGATTGAAACACAGCAAAATTTTCATCATGATAATCATCTCGGCCGTAATCGGGGTCAGCGCTGGTTTTGACGATTACTACTTTGGCCTTTGGATTCACATAAATGAATTGTCCATAGACTCCAATAGCGCTGTAGGAACCATCTGCGGGATCAGCCTCCCACCATTGGTATTGGTAGCCTAACACTCCCTTAGGATCGTGATTAGGCTGAGGCTTTTCGATCTGTGTGGATTCTTGCACCCACTTTTTGGAGATGATTTGTTTTCCGTTCCAATTTCCTTCATGAAGATATAAGCTTCCAAACTTAGCATAATCCCTAATGGTTGCGTTTAGACCCATAAAGGATAGCTCTGTGCCAAGGCGATCGGTACTCCAGTAAGCATCAGATTCCATTCCAAGAGGCCCCCAGATTTTCTCCTGTAAATATTGGGACGGGGGATTGCCTGTAACCTTACTGATCAGCATGCCAAGAACCTGTGTATCAATGCTGATATAATGCTGAAAAGTTCCGGATGGGCGCTGAGATTGTAGCCCCAATGCATAATCATTTACCGATTTATCGAATAGAAATGTCTTATACATCATCATGTTTATATCTGAAAAGGTGGCGTCATAGTCTTCATCAAAGCTAACTCCAGAAGCCATTCGCAAAATATCCTTAATCGGTACACCATCGTAGCCGCTGCCCTTCAATTCTGGCACATAGTGGGTGATCGGATCATTTACATTTTTAATGAATCCTTCATCAATAGCGATACCAACGAGAGCAGAGATAAATGACTTAGCCACTGACCAAGAAGTAAACCTTGTTTGTTCATTTACACCATTTTGATAGAATTCCTTCACGATCTTATCATCCTTGAGCACTAGTAATCCATTCGTCTTTGTTCGTTGCAAAAAGTCTTCAATAGCTAATGTTTGATCTTTGTATGTATAAGTTTGGGGCAACTCTTTTTGTAATGTTTCAAATTGGAAAACAGGCTGCGATGTTTCTATAGCGCGACTTGGAAAAATATTGTCCATGCTCTGAAAATTATAGCTAAGCTTATCCTTATTCAGCACGTTAATAATGTTCCAATTCCGAATGACTGCCCACATTAGGAGAAGTAATATAGCAGCAACCACGATACTTAGGCTATACCACCATATTTTCTTTTTCGATAGTTGTTTACTCTTCAAGAAATACCCTCCTTTATTTACCTAATTATGGTATATTTGATTATAAGACAGTGGGGTATTCTTATTCAATATATTAGGTTTTTATCCTGTTTTTAGAATATGAGGACTTATGATGTTACATTCATTCGTTTATGGCTAAACAGAACATGAAGTTGCTATGAGGTTATTTTTTGTTTAGAGAGTGTATATACATGTACAATAAGTTCTACATGACAATATCAAAGCAATAAAGTCACTACAGATATAAAATTAATAATTGTAATTTTTTAGACTATTTGTTATGTTTAAGCTGAAAATCAAATATGTGTAGAAACAGGTGCAGATAACCGTTGTTATTTGCTTAAAAGGGAAGTTCGGTTAGAATCCGACGCTGTCCCGCAACTGTAATTGGGAGCTATTCGAAAAAATGCCACTGTTTTCATTCAAATGAAAATGGGAAGGTTCGAATCGCGATGATCATGAGCCAGGAGACCTGCCTGTTTTAGCACACATCAGTTCCTACGAGGATAGGAGGTGTTACGTGCGAGCGATTAAACATGTGGTATTTTTAAATTTTTACATGTTTATTTGAGTTTTTCGCTTTCGCCCATTAACAACAACTTTCTTTTAGGAAGTTGTTTTTTTGCGTGATGCGATGCTTTGGAGTCTAGGAGGGATTTTTTGTTTGGGACAGTAGGGTATTTCAGGAATTATTTCAACACAGCAATCATGAACAATCTAAGTCTAGAAAGTCCTGATTCGCTAGAAGTCATTTATGGTCTATTAGGGAATGAAATCAAGCGACAAGACGTTGCAGAGGAAGTCAAAACAGATTACTATCGCAACCTTGAAAAAGCCTACAAGCTAACCAAAGAACAGTTATTTGGAATGGAGGAAGAGGAATGAATGAGCTTGAAAAATTTTCTCCTGGGCTAGACGGTGTGGTGGCTGCAGAAACAAGCATTTCTTACCTTGATACCATACAAGAGGAAATCGTGATTCGGGGTTACGATCTGATTGAGCTTTCTAAATCCGTTAGCTATGTCGATATTATTCATCTTTTACTGGAGGGACGGCTTCCCGATCAGGCAGAGAAAAACTCTTTGGAAACAAGCATGCTAGAGCGATATGAATTGCCTAGTGCGGTATTTGAGGTTTTAAAGCTGTTGCCTGAGCAGACACACGCTATGGATGGCCTGCGAACAGGAATTTCCGTTCTGGGAGGGTATGATCATGCGATTGAGGATCGCTCCATGCTTGTGAATAAGGAGCGGGCTTACCGGCTACTAGGTCAAGTTCCTAGCATTGCGGCTAATAGTTATCGGATTCTGACCAAAACGGAGATGATCCATCCAGACAAAAATTTACCGTATAGTGCTAACTTCTTCTATATGGTCACCGGGAGAAAGCCATCGCCGATTGAGGAAAAAATATTTGATCTGTCTCTGCTTTTGTACAGCGAGCATGAGATGCCGAATTCCACGTTTACAGCAAGGGTCATCGCTTCTACGCAATCGGATTTGTACGGGGCTTTGACGGGGGCGGTTGCTTCCTTGAAGGGTAGTCTTCATGGGGGGGCAAATGAGGCTGTTATGCACTTATTGCTAGAGGCAGGGACAATTTCCAAGTTCGAGGAGTTGTTACGCACCAAGCTATCCAACAAAGAAAAGATAATGGGATTTGGTCACCGGGTCTATATGAAAAAAATGGACCCTAGAGCGACAATGATGAAAGGAGCGTTACGGCAGCTATGTCATATAAAAGGGGACGATCTTTTATACCACATGTGTGAAGCCGGTGAGAGGATTATGGAGAGGGAAAAGGGACTATACCCGAATTTGGACTACTATGCAGCGCCTGTGTATTGGATGCTTGGGATTCCTATTCCATTGTATACACCTATCTTTTTCGCTGCGAGAACAGCAGGAATTTGCGCACATGTTCTTGAACAGCACGCACAAAATCGTCTATTCCGGCCACGTGTAAAATATGTAGGCGAGCGGCATGTTCTTTGAGGTAGGATTGGGAATTTATGTGTAAGCCAGCAACGCCTACATGATGTTCTGACCAACATCATGTACCATGATAAATAATTTTAAATAGAAAGGGAAGGATACTTTGTTAAAAAATATGGAGATAAACAAAACGGATGAGCTGATCGAGCAAATTACAGATTATGTTTTACATAAGAGGATTACGAGCTTGGAAGCATTTGAGACTGCCAGATATGTCCTGCTGGATACACTTGGTTGTGGAATTTTAGCATTGAGCTATCCAGATTGCACGAAGCTACTTGGACCTATTGTTTTGGGGACAGTTGTTCCCAATGGATGTAGGGTACCAGGTACATCCTTTGTTCTTGACCCAGTGAGAGGCGCCTTTAATATTGGTTGTATGATTCGTTGGCTAGATTACAATGACACGTGGCTAGCGGCAGAATGGGGACATCCATCAGATAATCTGGGCGGAATTTTAGCTGTTGCTGATTATATAAGCCGTGCACGGATCTCGGAGGGGAAACAGCCATTAACGATGCATCAGGTGCTGGAGGCGATGGTGAAAGCACATGAAATTCAGGGAGTGCTGGCATTAGAAAACAGCTTGAATCGAGTCGGGCTTGATCATGTATTGTTTGTTAAAATTGCAACAACAGCAGTTGTAGCACAGATGCTAGGAGGAACTCGGGAAGAAATAAACAACGCATTATCAAATGCTTGGCTTGATAATAGTAGTTTACGGACATATAGGCATGCTCCGAATACAGGATCACGTAAATCTTGGGCTGCTGGCGATGCAACTAGCCGGGGCGTTCAGCTAGCTATGATGGCCTTAAAAGGAGAAATGGGATATCCAACAGCTCTTACTGCACCAGGCTGGGGATTCCAGGATGTCTTGTTCAATAAACAAGAGATAAAGCTAGCTCGACCCTTGGATTCCTATGTAATGGAGAATGTGCTGTTCAAAGTCTCCTATCCAGCCGAATTTCATGCACAAACAGCCGCGGAATGCGCAATCAAGCTTCATCCGGAGGTAATGGCTCGTTTTGATGAGATTGACAGCATTACAATCACAACGCATGAATCAGCTATTCGGATCATTGATAAGGTAGGTCCATTGAATAATCCAGCAGACCGGGATCATTGCTTGCAATATATTACGGCTATCGGCTTGCTATTTGGTGACATTAAAGCAGACCATTATGAAGACCTAGCAGCATCTGATCCAAGAATCGATATCTTACGCAATAAAATGGTGGTTGTTGAAAATAAACAGTACAGCATTGATTATTTAGAACCGAGTAAGCGATCAATCGCAAATGCTGTTCAAGTGCATTATAAAGACGGGTCTTCTTCTGAGCAAATAGAATGCGAATATCCATTAGGGCATCGCTTCCGCAGGGTAGAAGCCATCCCTAAAATCATTGAAAAATTTGTTGAAAATGTAAGCACACATTATTCACAAAAGCAGGTTAGTAAAATAAAAGAAGCATGCATGGATTCAGAAAGGTTAAACAGCATGGCCGTTACTGAATTTATCGAATTATTTTTAATATAGAGAGGGGCAAACGAAATGGCTTGGATTGTCGATCAGCCGTCATCACAAGCTGAATTAGCAATGAAATTCAGGGAATTGATGAATGCTCCCGATCTTTTGCAAATTCCCGGCGCACACGATGCGCTGGCAGCTCTTATGGCGAGGCGGGCGGGATTTTCAGCGCTCTATTTATCCGGTGCAGCTTACACGGCCAGTTGTGGTTTGCCAGACCTAGGAATCGTCACGTCTACTGAGATAGCTCAACGGGCAAAGGAATTGATACGCGCAACTGATTTACCAGTATTAGTAGATATAGATACAGGATTTGGCGGGATTCTTAATGTTTCCCGGACTGCTAGAGAAATGCTAGAGGCTAATGTTGCCGCAGTGCAACTAGAGGATCAGCAGCTTCCCAAAAAATGTGGACATTTAAATGGCAAGAAGCTGGTGACGACAGAAGAAATGGTCCAGAAGATTATCGCGATTAAAAAGGTAGCACCAACGTTAGTACTTGTCGCACGTACTGATGCTAGGTCAGTAGAAGGTTTGGACGCGGCGATAGAAAGGGCACGTTCCTATGGGGAGGCTGGGGCAGATGCCATATTTCCCGAAGCACTAGAATCAGCGGAGGAATTTCGTATGTTTGCCCAGCGTATATCTGCACCTTTACTAGCAAATATGACTGAATTTGGGAAAACTCCTTATTATACAGCAGAGGAATTCGCTAAGCTGGGGTACCGTATGGTTATTTATCCGGTAACGTCGCTTAGAGTGGCGGCTAAGGCATACGAGCGTGTTTTTCAAGTGATGAAAGAACAAGGTACCCAAAAAGGTGAACTAGCTAATATGCAGACTAGAAGCGAATTATACGAAGTAATTTCTTATGAAGAGTTCGAAGCGTTGGATAAGGAAATAGCGAAAACGATTTTGACCAAAGAACAATAGAACAAGGTGTAAAACGGTAAAAAGCGATGAGGGGTTTCTTTGCGGGTCATGTACGTGCAGATACTAACCAGTCGCTTTTTCCTTCACCATGAATGAATAAGGAACGAAATACCCCTGTTCCTTCGAATTGGACAGGATGAAATTAGGGGGAAGGAGTAAGGTAGCTATGAATAATGCGGACCGCTATTCCGTCCTGAATTGGATGAAAAAAGATGAGCGGATGGTACGTAAAGACAGCTCTATTAGAGAAGTTATGCGGGGAATGGTCCAATTAGAGAGTACGGAGCTTCCAGTTCTTGAAAAGGGAAGTTTACTTGGGGTTATCAAATTGCAGGATTGTGTTCAGGGATTGGAGGAAGGAATAGGCTTAGATGGTATCATAGCCCCTTTGCTATCCAAGCGTTTTTATACAGAAACGTCTAGTTTTTCTATGCGGGATATCGAAAGGCTTCCTTTATACATCACAAATGCAAAGAATCAGAAATATGAAGGGGCAATTCGTAACAAGGAACTGCTGATGTACCAGAAGTCTTTGCATGCCATGTCGATGAGAGCCAAGCCAGCTAATGGAGAGGATAAGCCCTCTGCATCGGCTGTCATGGGGGAGATACTTGGGGAAAGCCCGGCTATTATGAAGGCAAAACAAATGGCTAGGAAGGCTGCGATGTCGAGAGCTCCTGTTTTGCTGACGGGAGAAAGTGGGGTTGGAAAGGAACAGTTTGCTCGTGCCATTCACTATCTGGGAATGACCAGAGAAGGTTCCTTTATCCCTGTAAATTGTGCAGCTATTCCAGATAATCTATTAGAATCGGAACTATTTGGCTATGTGGGTGGAGCGTTCACAGGGGCAAACAAGGATGGAAAGCCTGGAAAGTTTGAGCTTGCCCATAGGGGTACATTATTTTTAGATGAAATTGGTGATTTACCGCTATCTACTCAAGTGAAGATTTTAAGGGTTTTACAGGAAAAAGAGATTGAACGCATTGGCAGTGTATCTTCCGTATTTGTAGATTTTCGATTAATCACAGCGACGAATAAAAATTTAGGGGAACTGGTGAAAAGGGGTGAATTTAGAGAGGACCTCTATCATCGGCTTCACGTTATTCCTATTCATATCCCCCCTCTTAGACAAAGAAAAGCTGATATCCCGCGTATTATGGAGGAATACTCCAGCAGACTTTGTACCACTTACGGAACCGCTAAAAAAACAATGGATGAAGAAGCGTTACAACTCTTTTTTAAATACGATTGGCCGGGAAATGTCCGTGAACTAATCAATGTTATGGAAAGAATGTATGTATTGATCGATCACTCTCATATAGGCACAAAAGACTTGCCAGAGGAATTTATATACCATTATCACGCTCAAACGGAATTGAACTCGACGATTGTTTCCTTCCAAAATCGACACAAGAGAGCTATGCCGCATCAAGAAGAGGAAGAAAAAAAACGAATTGAAAATGTCCTAAAGGAGGTCAAAGGGAACAAATCAAAAGCGGCCGAGCGTTTGGGTATCTCACGAGCTACCCTATACAATAAACTAGCTAGGTTTCATGTCTAATAGGAAAGTGTTTACTCTGTCAATTTGTTCAAACAAAATATACAAACTCTTCCTTGTCTCCCCCTTATATTACGGAGGCTATTTATTGGCACAGCCCTTGCAATATAGGTGAGATGTAAGAATGCCGAAGAGGAGGATAGGGATGGGGATAAGAGAAGACAACAAATGTTTGGTCGTAGGATCATGCTTGTTTGATAATCAATCTTTCTTTTCACCCGAGGATTTTGAAGCTGAGGAAGAGCTGATTTCGAAAACAACAGAGCAGTTTGTTCAGAGTGCCATTATTCCCAAATTAGAGAGAATAGAACAACATGACTACAGTGTGACGAGGAAGCTGTTTACACAGGCAGGGGAGCTTGGCCTGTTGGGAGTGGATGTTCCAGAGGCATACGGAGGAGTTTCCTTAGGGAAAAAAGTGTCGGGCTTGGTTGCAGAAAAGATGGGTTATGCTGGTTCCTTTAGCATATCCTTTAATATTCATGCAGGTGTTGGCACACTCCCATATGTATATTATGGGACCGAAGAACAAAAACAACGTATATTGCCCAAGCTAGTGTCAGGGGAATGGATTGCTGGCTATGCCTTAACGGAACCTAACGCTGGTTCTGATGCTCTTCAAGCAAGAACAACTGCATATCTAAACGATGCTGGTACAGCTTGGATTCTAAATGGCGAAAAGCAGTGGATTACCAATGCAAGGATTGCAGATGTTTTTGTGGTATTTGCAAAAACACAGCAGGGGATGACAGCATTTATTGTTGAAAAAGGCGCAAGCGGGGTTTCCATAGGGCCTGAAGAGAAGAAAATGGGGATCAAGGGCTCTTCTACAGCTACGCTACTGTTAGAAGAGGTTTCTATTCCTGTTACCAATGTTCTGGGGGAGGTGGGCAAAGGGCATCGTGTCGCATTAAATATTCTCAACTTAGCTAGGCTTAAGCTGGCGTTTGGTAATATTGGCACAGCAAAGCAGGCACTTCAGTTATCCATTGCGTATGGCACCACACGCCAGCAATTTGGAAAGAAATTGGTCGAGTTCACGATGATCCAAGAAAAGATAGCAAGTATGGCAGTGGCCATTTACGCATCGGAGAGCGCTGCTTATCGAACAGCAGGCGTAATCGATGATTTTTTACACAGCAAGGAAGAGGCGAGTAACGAACTATCTAAATATGCAATGGAGTGTGCCATTAATAAAGTTGTAAGCTCCGAAGCGTTAGCCTGGATTGTGGATGAAGCGGTTCAAATTCATGGTGGATATGGCTATATGCAGGATTATCAAGTGGAGCGATTATATCGTGACGCTAGGATTAGTCGCATTTTTGAAGGGACAAATGAAATCAATCGCCTAACGATTGCAAGAGCGCTGTTAAAAAGGACTGTTGAAAAAGAAGAGATCGGAATGCATGACAAGCTTAGTAGAAATCAGCAGTTTCTCTACTACTCCAAGCAGTTGTTTCATGCCGCGTTAGAAATGCTTGCAAAGCGGATGAATCAGCAAGTGGAGCAGGAACAGGAATACCTGCGATTACTAGCTGATAGTATCCGGGATATCTATATGATGGAGTCCGTACTTATTCGGAATCAGAAGGCGAGGGCAAAGCATGGAGCAAATAAAGAAGAAGTAAAACAATTGATGACGGATGTGCTTTGTGAGGAAGGCTATCGTCAAGTAGAAGCGGCTACGATATCCATTATTTCAAGCCTAGAGTCTAAGGAAACAAGCAGGAGGGCGCTCTTGGACAGTATTCGATCCAAAACACTCTCCATGTACTCAAATCTCGTGTTTGCGAAGCGGAAAATTGCGAATAAAATGATACTTTCAGGTAAGTACGTAGTTGAAGGGGGCTGAAGGTAATGAAGCAGATAGGGTTTATCGGACTGGGGAATATGGGGCTTCCGATGGCTAAGAACCTAGTGGAATCCAATTTCCAGGTATATGGGATCGACGTAAATAAAGAGGCAGAAGCTTCCTTTAAACGAGCAGGCGGATTCGTTGATGTTGATCTTCCAAGCATGACGGCCATGTGCGAGGTTATATTCACCAGCCTTCCCTCCCCTCAAGTAGTAGAGGATATATATCTAGGAAAAGAGGGGCTTATCGAGCATAGCCATTCTAGCCTTATTTTCATTGACACAAGTACGGTTTCACCTGATGTAAATGTGAGGATATTGCAAGCGGCCAACGCCAAAGGAGTGCATTTTCTAGCTGCTCCTGTCAGCGGAGGGGTCATTGGTGCGATTAATCGGACGCTTACTTTTATGGTGGGAGGGTCAAAGGAAATCTATGAACGGGTTCTGCCCATTATGAAAGTGTTAGGAACCCATATTTTTCATGTGAGCGACCAGATAGATAGCGGAACCAATACGAAGATCATTAATAATCTACTGATTGGTTTTTATACAGCAGGAGTAAGTGAGGCTCTTACCTTAGCGCAAAAGAACAAGATGAATCTAGACACTCTATTTCAGATAGTAAATGTCAGTTATGGGCAAAGCAGAATCTACGAAAGAAATTACAGAAGCTTTATCGCCCCTGATGACTATAACCCTGGCTTTGCATTGAAGCTACTCCTAAAGGATTTAGGCTTAGCCCTCGATTTAGCCGAAAATAGCGAATTAGATTTGCCTATTAGTAAGGCCTTGTTCAAGCTTTATGAAGAAGCTGAAAAAGAGGGATGGGGAGAACAGGATATGTCTGTTCTCTATAAAAAAATGAATGAACAAGCCAAAAGCATTCTCTAAAAAGGAGTGAATGATATGGTAACGCTGCAGGTAAAAACCATTCAGAATCATATTAATGGAGAATGGATGGATTCAACAGGCTCAGAATATGAAAAAGTCCCCAATCCAGCCACAGGAAAAACAATCGCGATCGTTCCCTTATCCACGAGACTGGATGTAGATCGCGCCGTACAAGCAGCAGCTCAGGCTTACACGAGATGGGCGGAGGTGCCGATTCCCAATCGGGCAAGATTACTGTATACATTTCTCCAATTATTGCAACAGCATAAGCAGGAGCTTGCTGAAATTATCACATTAGAGAATGGAAAAACATGGAAGGATGCCAGCGGAGAAGTACAGCGGGGAATTGAAGTAGTGGAGCTTGCTACATCAGCACCAAGCCTACTGATGGGTGAGACCCTGCCTACTATTGCTGAAGGAATTGACGGGTCTATTTGGCGTTATCCGCTTGGGGTAGTGGCAGGTATTACGCCTTTTAACTTTCCAATGATGGTACCGCTATGGATGTTCCCACTTGCGATCGCATGCGGTAATACCTTTGTGTTAAAAGTCTCTGAGCGTACTCCTATTTTAGCAGGAAGATTAGTTGAACTGTTTTATGAGGCAGGGTTTCCAAAGGGAGTCTTGAACTTGGTGCATGGCGGTAAGGAGGTAGTAAATGGCATAGTGGAGCATTCTGACATTAAAGCAATCTCCTTCGTAGGCTCGGAGCCTGTTGCCAAATATGTATATCAGGTGGGTACTGCTAATGGAAAGCGTGTTCAGGCTTTAGCTGGTGCAAAAAATCATGCTATTGTTATGCCGGATTGCCATCTGGAAAAGACGGTTGCGGGGGTAGTGGGAGCGGCCTTTGGAAGTAGTGGAGAGCGTTGTATGGCATGCTCAGTAGTTGCTGTGGCAGATGAAATTGCTGATCAGTTCATTGAAGCATTGGTTGAGGAAACACGTAAATTAAAAACGGGTGATGGGCGTTATGAGCAGAATTTTGTGGGCCCCTTAATTCGTGAAGCTCATAAGGAGCGCGTATTGGGGTATATCGAGTCCGGGATAGAGGAGGGAGCTACTCTATTAGTTGATGGCCGGAATGTGGAGGAAGAGGGGGGATATTACGTAGGGGCTACTATATTTGATCAGGTACAGCCAGATATGAAAATTTGGCAGGATGAAATTTTTGCCCCCGTTCTGAGTATTGTCCGAGTAAAAAATCTTGAAGAAGGTATAAAGCTGGCTAATCAATCCAAGTTTGCTAATGGAGCTGTCATTTATACATCAAGTGGAAAGCATGTTCAAATGTTCCGAGATCAAATTGATGCGGGGATGATTGGGGTAAATGTAAATGTTCCAGCTCCTATGGCTTTCTTCTCCTTTGCAGGCAACAAGGCCTCCTTCTATGGAGATTTAGGGACGAATGGCAAGGATGGCGTTCAATTTTTCACGCGCAAAAAAGTAGTAACGCAGCGCTGGTTTTAATCACCAAAAAAGCCGATTCCTTTGAGATCGGCTTTTTTTTAGCTTATTCATGAAAAAACTTCTGCACCATCTCTTCATGAACATCAGATAATTGTTTATATTGATAGCTCGGACTATTGTCCTTATCGATCACAACAGAACGAACCCCTTCATAAAAATCGTTGTGTTTCATGAAGTTTTTGGCAAGAATAAGATCGTTTGTAAAGCATTCCTCTAGCGTTGCGCGCTCTCCCTTGATCTGTTGCTGCAAGGTTACTTTTAGGGAAAGAGGAGATTTCGACAACAGAGTTTCCCGTGTTTTGATTGTGAATTCATTGGGAGTCTGTTCAAGAGAGCTGATGATTTCCTCGACCGTAGAAAATGCAAAGTGACGGTCAATTTCTTCCTGCCATAAGGCAAGCTCACTCTTTAAGACGGAGGTCTGTGAATAGGCTTGAATCTGTTTTTCTAAAGTCCGAGCTACGTCCTGCTGCTGCCAATTTGTTTCTTCTACCTGATGTAAAAAGTTATGGAAGACTTCGCTTGGAATGCAGGCATCAGCACCATTTATATAAAGCACATCTTCAGGACGAATAACCGTTGCGGTCAAGGCCAAATAACGCCCTATTTTTCCCGGGGCCCGATTTAAAAAATAAGCTGCCCCCACATCAGGGAAAAAACCGATATTCATTTCAGGCATCGCCCATCTTGTCTGATTAGTCACAATTCTGTGGCTGCAACCATAGGTAAGACCTGCACCGCCCCCCATCACGATACCATCCAGGCAAGCAAGAATGGGCTTGGAATAACGGTACATATATTGGTCGAGCTGATATTCCACTTCAAAAAAACGCTGTGCTTTTTGCAAGGACAGAACGTTGTTTTTGGCTTCATACAGTGCCTTAATATCTCCCCCTGCACAAAATCCCTTTGACCCAGCTCCCTTTAGAATAATCAGGCTAATGGTCTGATCGGTCTCCCATTCCTTTAGCTTTTCTAACATGGGCAACAGCATCTCCAAAGAGAGGGAGTTAAGAGCCTTTGGCCGGTTTAATAAAATGGTGCCTATTCCATTCTTCACAGTAAATAGAACATCCTCAGTCATGCACATCCTCCTTATGATTGGGTAAAATTAGGCTTGCGCTTCTGGACAAAAGCATGGATGCCTTCCCTAGCATCGTTCGTTTTACATAATTCGGCAAAGCGATGGCGTTCTCTTTTTAGTCCGTGTTGTACATCCTCCTGATAACCTTGCATGATGCATTCTATGGTACGAGTTATACTTGTCATGCTTTTTCCCTCAATAAAAGATTCAGCCGTTTTTATTGCCGCTGAAATCAATTCTTCTCCAGTAACAACCTGTTGGATGATACCTAGCTCATAAGCTTCTCTACTGGTTATCTGCTTGCTTGTCAAAATGATCTCCAAGGCTGTCGCAGGATTTGTTAGGCGACTAAGGCGTTGGGTTCCGCCAAAAGCCGGGAGTAGACCAAGCTTTAATTCAGGGAGACCAAGAATAGCCTGCTCGGTGGCGATTCGATAATGACACCCCAAGGCCACTTCAAGGCCTCCTCCTAATGCGGGGCCATTAATGGCGGCAATCACTGGCTTGTTCATTGCTTCAATTTCATCACAGAGAGCTTGCCCGGCTGTAGCCATTGCTAATGCCTCTGCTTCGTTGCCAAGAACAGTGACGAATTCCTTAATATCAGCACCTGCAATAAAAAAACGGCCGAATCCCGTCAAGATAATCGCTCTTGTGGCTTCGTCATTGGCAAGAGTATGGAAAACGGAGCGCAATTCTTTAATAGATGCAGAGGATAATGTATTAGCTGGCGGGTTATTTATTTCTACAATGGTAATAAAATTTCGTTTTGAGATAGCAGTGAATGTATTCTTCATAAAGCGTACCTCCTTGGCATGATATAAAGGTTCATCATGCAAAAATTGCACCAACCAAGAGATACGCTTCTTAAAAGGATAAAGCAGGAAAGAACTTGTCAAAGTGTCTATACAAAACAGACAGTTTGACATGACGTTTTTCATGATAGGGGAAATGATGCTCGCTTTACTTATAGGAAATCATGCCACCCACTATCGTTAGGTATGTACACTGAAACGGGAAAAGAAGTGCCAAATAAGCTGTCTCCTGCTGGTTACCCCTGTTTTCGCGAAGATAGATTTAAGATGATCCTGCATCGTATAGGCGGAAATATGGAGCGAATGGGCGATCTCTTTGGTAGAGAACCCTTTAACAAGCTGATCGAGTATTTGCTTTTCACGCTCTGATAACCCATAGGCTTCGGATATGAGAGGCAGGATGTCAGAGGGTTTAGCTGGTTGGAACCAGACTGCCAATTGGACAGAATCGAGTAGCAAACGCCTGATCCTTCAGGCGGCTTTAGCCTTCAAGACGAGTAACCAATCAGTCCTTCATTTCCAAAACACGTAACACAGCTTGTCTCCAAATTTCTGCGTAATCTAAATCAAAGCCCATAAGCATGTAATTCCCGATATTATCAAACACCATAGTAAGAATATGGGCTTTTGTGGTCAGGTTTTTATTTGATAGAATCCCAAGTTCTGCGCCTCTCGTTATTAAATCTGAGAATCCAGCAAGAAATCCCTCTAAGACATGATGTAATCTTTGCTGATATTTCTCGTTTCGAGTGGAGAGTAAAAGAAATTCATTGAAAATTAGCGATATATATGTATCTTCTTTTTGAGCCTCTATCATCTGATAGCCATCGGATAATAATTGAGCTTGGAAATTTTCTTTTGTGTATGCCTCAATTGAAAAGGATTTTTTAAAATCAATTGCTTTACAAATTTCTTCAAAGAGAAAGTCGATGAGGGCTTCTTTCGATTCAAAGTAGTAATAAATGGCAGGCTTAGAAATTCCGACTTCTTTTGCAATCATAGCTAAGCTGGTTTTTTCAAACCCATTTTCGGCAAAAAGCCTATAGGCAGTTTCAACAATTGTTGTATAGGTGTCGATTTTGTTCATGATAATTGCTCCTTTATGAACCAATTGTATTTCTAGTAAGGGGCAGTCCTCGGCTGATTTTATATGCAAATGGTATCACAATCAGATATGAATTTGTCTTCCTACATAATCGTACACTTCACTTTCATTTGGTGTACACAGGATGTATACATGAAAAGTCTATACTAGCTGCAAAGGTTAAGAATTAGGAGGAATTGCAGATGAAAAAACAAGCAGGACTTGCTTTTTTAACGATAGCAGTGGGTCTATCAATTGTTTCTTTACCAAGTATTTTCGCATCAGCACAAACGATTCAACCAACCATAAGCGATACTCAGCCGGTAAGCTCTACTTCTTGTAGTACATATGCATCGGCAGGGATTGAAGACGAAAAGGAATTTACAGATTACCTTTATAGCCTGCAAAAAGCCATTTCTATAATGCTTACGATAAAATTATGACACTGCCAGTAACCAAGTCAATACACGGGCAAAAGGAAAAGGACCTGTTTATCAATGATCAGGGCATTATGATCGGTGATGGGGAAGCCTGGATCAGTAAAATCAATAACAAGCTTGGAATATATGCAATTAATCGGTAAGCATTACCCTTCTCCCTCGGGCTATACTAGAATGATAGTAATTCAAAGGCAACTGAGGTGTTTTACAAAATGAAACGCAGTATTTTATTAGTGGAAAACATCAACTTGGGGGAAGACAAAAATGAAATCCTATAAAACAATCGTCACTGCTTTGACTATCTCTGGGATGCTAATGACATCAATGCCTGCTTGGACTGTTGAAGCAGGATTATCGGTGATGGCACAAGAGCAAAGATACAGGAAGACGATCGCTAATTTGGATGGGAAGACAGTTGGGTTGGCTAAGAATGCCTTGAAAAAACTAGCTGGAAAAGATGTTGAATTATACGGTGTAGAGGATGGAGTTGATGGACAGATCTTTATCTATCCCAAGTCCGGCAAAGCAAAAGGTCAGGTTGTTTTTAATCAAAAAACAGGCAAAATCTATAGTGCCATCCTCTATCTAACTGTTAAAGAACTAGATGCAATTAGCCCTTCCTATAAGAATAAGGCTCTTGCTGAATTGAAAAAAGCGGAGCCTAAACGCGCGACTGCGTTTCATAAGGTTAGCCGAGTCATGGGCAACCTGCCTTCTAATGGAGTAATGACGTCGATCGAGGGAAATGATATCAACGTTACTTATGAAAATGACACATTGGCAAGCATTACGATCCAATATGACTTTAAACAAGTGAACCCTAAAATGGTGAAGGCTGCCCAACAGGCAATGAATAATTATTCAGGTACAAGGAAAATTACTCCTCATCATTGGATTCGTGTATATCGGAGTATAAATGGTAAAAATGATACCCTGTCCTTTCAGGGAACGACTTCTATGATAGAGATAGGTACCAGCACAGGTAAAGTGGTTCATGTTTCCTCCCTGGACCTAATGCCTACTATTACGCCGGAGAACGAGAAGAAGTGTAAAAAAATATCAAATAAGCAAATAAGTATGAATGCGAGTATAGAAGTAAAGCAGGTATTCGGAATTAATATAAAAGGATACTCCATGAAACGTGATCGGGATACGGTCACCTTTCACAAGAAGGGCGCTCCAACAGTGACAGGTAAAATCAATATGAAAGGCCAATTCTGGAGCTTGTCGGTTACTGCGTAATCTCCATGGTCATAAAAAACAGTAAATATGATTCATATGACAGCCCTCTATTAGATTATCTCTATCTAGTAGAGGGTTGCTTTCTATTTTTCATGGTAACGAAGCAATTATGTCTCCTTTGTCTGGTTTAGGAGCTCTACTCAATTACATCTTTTTTTAAAAATATTGACAATATACAATCAGTTCTATAAAATTATAACTAAAATTGTTCTAAAAAATTAGAACTAAAAAGGATGAGGACAGCATGTACAAATTGGAAGTGGACGATTCACCTGTATATGAGTTTGTTACAAGTCTGTATTATTACGTAAATAAGGATCGGTTAAAGATATATGACTTAGGTTCTGATTGGAAGAAGGAGGTAGACCAAAAGCTACAGTCTACCTTTAAGGAAGCATTAAAAGATAAGCGAATGGAGATTCTTCATCGTTTTAGCCTGCTGATACATAAATGTCCGGGGGAACGGACGCCAGAGAATTTTATTAAGTGGTTTGAACAGCTATCTACAGTTGAAATGTATGATTGTATGCGGCCGTGGGTAGATGTCATTCCTATGGATATGGTTGATTTACATCAGCATTTTGTTTATCTCTTTACTGAATGGAATGAGCAATATTTCAAGCATATCGACCCTTCTATATTAGAAGCGCTTGAAAATGATGCAAATGAAAAAAGGGAGCTTATAAAGAAGATGGACCCTGTTGATATTGTGGAACACAGCACGAATGGCATACGAATTGAATCGGAACATATTCAAAAGCTATTGCTGGTTCCTCAATATCATTACGCACCTTTGAGCGTAGTCGATTATTATAAAGGATTTGTAACCTGCCTCTATCCAATAGAACTACAAGGGAACTCGCCCTATATCTCAAGACGAACAATTACAATGTTTAATAGCTTGTCTGATGAGAACCGGATTCTTATTTTAAAAAGTCTGTATGCGAAGCCTCGAACATTTAAGGAGCTAACTGAAATAACGCAATTAGCAAAAAGTAATCTTCATTATCATCTAAGCTTGCTTCGGTGCGCAGGTCTGATTTGTGCCCACCATTCAAGTGAGAGAGTAATTAACTATAGTCTTCGTATACAGCAGATTACGACTATGCAGGATAGATTGCTTACCTATATAAAGGAGAATGAGTAATGCTACAAGCATGGAAGGAGTTCCATCCTGTTGTAAAGCTCATTTTAATTGGCTCCGTATTAATGAACGTTGGAAATGGGATGATTATTCCCTATTTTGCCATTTACTTAGGCGAACATACTAATCTTTCCATTACTCAGATCGGTTTTTTGATCGGTTCTAGTTCATTGGCAGCGATGTTTGGTGGATTTTTAGGAGGAAGTTTGTCAGATTTAATCGGAAGGAAAAAGGTCATGATGGCATCCCTTATTCTCTCAGCTATCATGTTAATTGGATTAACATTCCATGAATTTCCTGCCATACTGATGCTAGTGACAATAGGTAGAGGTTTTACGCTGTCGTTTTTTGAGCCTTGTTCGAAGGCATTAATAGCTGACCTTACCGAGAGTGGGAAAAGGCTTCGCGCCTTTTCAATGAAATACTTTTGTGGGAATCTGGGATTGGCTATTGGGCCCATAGTAGGTACAGTCCTAGGCTTACAAGCAACTAGCACGCTTCCCTTCTATATTTCTTGTGCTGTTTTTCTATTCTATGGTTTGTTATTACATCTATTGTTTGCAAAATATAAGGTTACTTCTATTTCAGCACAGCAAGAGAAGGTGACCTTTCGAGCATCGATGAAAGCGTTGGGCAGAGATAAAATTTTGTTTTTATTCCTTCTGGGAGGATTGTTAGCGACCACCGTTCATGGACAATTTTCCGTGACTCTTTCTCAATATTTTTACGCAGATCGAAAGAGTGCCATTGCATTCTTAGGAGTCTTATGGTCTGCCCATGCGCTTGTTATCATTATGTTGAGTATCCCTATTTTGCGTCTTATGGAAAAAAGAACCTCCTTGCAATCGATTGTGATTGGAACTTCATTATTTTGTGCGGGCATCATTGGTTTTGCTTTCTCGCTAAGCCTTACATCATTTCTCATTTCAATGATCATTTTTACTATAGGTGAAATATTCTTGATACCTGCTGAATATGCGATCATTGATGAGATTACGCCTGATCATATTCGCGGAACTTATTTTGGAGCAGTTAGCTTTACCACACTAGGCTCATTTATCGGACCGGGAGTGT
Organism: Brevibacillus sp. SKDU10; assembly: GCF_001645205.1. Classification (NCBI taxonomy): domain Bacteria; kingdom Bacillati; phylum Bacillota; class Bacilli; order Caryophanales; family Paenibacillaceae; genus Brevibacillus; species Brevibacillus sp. SKDU10. The sequence continues at coordinate 24,284 of NZ_LSSO01000162.1, forward strand.
CAGGTATGATTCTGTCACATTTTAATGGATTTACGATGTTCCTATTTTTAGCTCTTTTATCTCTTGGTAGCATTATCTTTTATGTTGGGGGAACCCGCTTAAAAGAACAGAGGACGTCAGTCTCCATTCATGAATAGAATAAAAATCGAACCAAGAACCGGGCAGAACTCAGGCTGAAGCTCCTGTGTTTTGTCAGGTTTTTTCTTTTTGGAGAGTGTAATGATGTGCTCTGATTCGAAGATTGATATCTAAAATAAAACATATTTTCCATTTTAGAAATGCAGTTAATTTTGAAACCTTTTTTGAGATAGTCCGTATACCTCAATCGGGAAACAAAAATGTGTTAAATAAAACAGCATATCTGTTTTTTGGAGGAGCCTGCCACCGCAGCTTTGCTATGTCTTTTTTTTAGCTACGGTCGATGGGCTCCTTTTGTATTTTTTTCCCTTCGTGTGCTCAAGATATAAACATAAAAGAGGTGGAGAACTATGCTTGTTTTTCAATTAGCAATCATCTTGCTAGCTTCAAAAATCGCTGGAGACATCAGTGCTAAATTAGGTCAGCCCTCCGTATTAGGAAAGCTCCTTATTGGTATCGTATTAGGGCCGACTGTACTTGGCGTAGTGACGAATACAGACATTCTTCAGGAATTGAGTCAAATAGGTGTTATCTTATTGATGTTTATTGCCGGACTTGAAACCGATACAGAGGAATTCAAACGTACTGGTAAGGCCTCAGCATTTGTAGGTGTTGCCGGAATTATTTTTCCTTTCGCATGTGGCTATCTAGTTGGCATTTACTTACAGCTATCTACAATTGAATCTATTTTCCTCGGTCTGTTACTTTCTGCAACGAGCGTGAGTATTTCCGTTCAGACATTGAAAGAAATGGGGAAATTAAAGTCTCGAGAAGGAACAACGATTCTAGGAGCTGCTGTCATTGATGACGTACTTGTTATTATTGCTCTGGCTTTTGTTATGAGCCTTGCTGGTGGAGACATCAATTTGGGAGAAGTAGTCTTGAAAAAGATAGCATTCTTTGTCATAGCTATCCTTTTAGCATGGAAGGTGGTTCCATGGGTGTTAAACAAATTTGCCCCGCTTCGTGTATCAGAAGCAGTGATTTCAGCAGGTCTCATCATTTGTTTCGTGTATGCTTACGTAGCTGAGTATGCAGGTGTTGCTGGTATTATCGGTGCTTATATTGCAGGTGTTGCTATTAGTTTAACGAAACATAAGCATGAAGTGTTTGAAAAGGTAGAAACGATCAGTTACTCGATTTTCGTTCCTGTATTTTTTACCTCGATTGGGGTAACGGCTCAATTCATGGGAATCACGCAGAACATCTGGCTAATCCTAGGTTTGAGTGTGGTAGCGATCCTAACAAAGCTCATCGGCTCTGCGATCGGAGCCAGATTAGCAGGCTTTAAGTGGAGAAGCTCCCTTGGTGTTGGTGCAGCTATGGTATCACGTGGGGAAGTAGCACTTATCATCGCAGCAATGGGTCTTGAATCTCAAATGCTAAGCAGTGATATGTTTGCAGTTATTGTAGTTGTAGTATTGATTACGACAATTGTGACACCTATGATGATGAAGGCGTTTTTGAGTAATTCTAGTGGGAGCAAACAAAATGCGTAAGTAGCAGGTAAAGAATTGTTGTTGTGTGGACAGAGAAGGGTTTCTTATTAGCTATAGTAGAGAGGATAGGAAGCTTTCTTGACTGCTGGAGAAGATTTTTGTTCATCGTATAAAAAGGGAAAAGGGTGCTAACTATTCCAGTTGGCACCCTTTGTTTATCGAGAGCAGAAGAGATGATTTCGTCCCATGCACCCTTCGATTCTTTCTTTATATGATAAGTTTATCCTCGTCTAGCACTGCATGAACACCCACAACATCGTTAACCAACTGGGTTATGCGTAAATCAACAAGCAGGCTGGCTAGATTTAAGGCTTCTTTTCGTTCATAGCCATATAGCTCCTGCATCCAATCAATCATGCCCTCTAATGCGATCATAGAGGCTTCGTGCAAATCCTTATGGACTCCAAATGTGATTTTACTAGTTGGTGTTTGTGCTCGTGGGAAGGATAGCGCTCGATCTTCTACTGTAAAAGTGAGGTCAACCAACTCCATTGGACATTCTATGGCAAGTCCAGATACTTCCCCGTCGCCTTGGACGGCATGTCCATCTCCTACGGAAAAGAGCCCGCCGTCTACAGGGATGGGTAAATAGAGCGTACTCCCGGGGATTAGTTCTTTACAATCTATGTTGCCGCCACAGTAGCGAGGAGGAATAGTAGAATGAATACCTGATTCCTCTGGCGGCATACCCATTACTCCCATAAATGGATGAAGGCGAATTTTATGCCCTTTATCGCTAGTTCCGATCATGTTCGTCGCATCTAACTCCCAGATTAAACGATATCCTTCCTTTTCCTGCATTCCCAGACGGTTATTTACGGCGCTGGCAAATCCACCACCTTCACTCCAGCCCCATGTGCCTACGCGTAATTCATTAATATGTATTGCTAAGCTTTGTCCAGCCTTGGCATCGGCAATGTACAAGGGACCAATCAGGGCATGTCCGCTATCCTGAGGGTGCTTTCGAGTGCAAAATTCTACTCTTCTGCCGTTTGCTTGTTCCGGGCCTGCGTTCCAATCCGCATCAAGCGTCTCAAAACGAACAGTGTCACCAGATTGTATTGTCAGGATAGGGGAAGCCTCTCTGCTAAAGGAGCCATGCAGAGTCGAGCGCTTTGGCTGGATGGTATATATAGCCATACACAGTTACCTCCTTGGTAGATTATTACAATGGCTTTCTATCAGGATAATACTGAGGAGGTAAAAGGTACAGATTTAAATATTGCTATTCCGTCCATTCGATAACGGAGCCTATTGCAAGACTTTTCCTCACATCAATGATGCGCTGATTACGACTTCCGCGAAAGCGCAGGGAGGTGTCTTTTTGTTCAGCTTTAAATTTACCGTCAATAATGACATCACATAGTTCCAATAGCTGCCGTTGTTCATTTAGCAGGAGTAATGCTTCAAAAGTAAATCCAGTATATGCCCAGACTGTTTTATCTGGACAAGCTTGGCGAAAGCTAGTGATAAAGGCGGCGCAGGCAGTGGCGGAGAAAAATGGGTCTCCTCCACATAAGGTCAGACCATGTAACAATGGATTATCAGAAATTTCCTGAATCACCTCTTGCTGGTACGATCGTGTAAAAGGTTGTCCATAGCTGAAGTCCCACGATTCTGGATTAAAGCAACCCTGGCATGCGTGACGGCAGCCGCTTATAAACACGACCGCACGTAACCCAATGCCTTCGTTAATACTTTCCCTTCGATATTCGCAGATATGCATGGATTGACTCACTGGTGCTTCACCCGATCCAGAACCTCGGCTTGTTTCGCAGAATTAAAACGTTGTGTATAATCGCCTGTAATATAACCTGTTACACGGCGTAAACGTTGGAAATGAACGGAGTCTTCCGTACTTCCACAGTTTGGGCATTGCGTGCCGATAATCCCTTCATAGCCGCAGCTTGGGCAACGATCCAATGGATGATTAATAGAGAAATAACCTACGTTGCTTCTTAATGCATACTGAACAATCTGTTGGAAAGCTACTGTGTTTTGTCGGGCATTTCCATCTAGCTCAATATAAGTAATCGCCCCGGCGTTGCATAACTCGTGAAAAGGTGCTTCAAGCTTAATTTTTTGGAAAGCTGATAGCGAATAGTAAACAGGAATGTGAAAGGAATTCGTATAATATTCACGGTCAGTAATTCCCGCAAGCTTCCCATAGGTTTTTTGATCAGCTTTTGTAAATTTGCCCGATAGACCTTCAGCCGGAGTAGCAAATAAGGTAATGTTTAGATTATATTTTTCGCTCATGTCATCGCAGTATTGGCGCATGAAGGAAATAACAGAGAGCGCACGCTGGTATACCTCTGTATCTTCTCCGTGGTGCTTGCCATAAAGAGCATACATGCATTCCGCCAGTCCGATAAAGCCGACAGCCAGACTGCCATGCTTAATTAAATCAGCTACCTCCTGATCGGGACGCAATTCTTTACCGCCCTCCCAGACACCCTCGCGCATCATGAAATCCGATGCTTTGGCCGGCTGTTTAGCTTGGATACCAAAACGATGAATCAAGCCGCTGATAGCTACATCCATATAGCTTTGTAGGGCATTATAGAAGCCGGTAATGTCTGCCTGATCGCGTTGGTTTTGACAAATCCCATATTCGATTCCCAATTTTACAAGATTGATCGTATTAAACGAGAGATTTCCCTTTCCGCTACTATAATTCCGTCCAAAACGATCTGATATTGATCTTGTCCGGCAGCCCATTGTAGCGATAATTGTGTTCGGATCATCCTCACGGTAGTAGATGAGATTAAACGTAGCGTCTACATTGACGAAATTCGGATAAAGGCGCTTACTGGAGCATTCTATTGCTTTTTGGAACAAATCATAGTTTGGATCGCCCTCAGATTGATTAATCCCTGTTTTACATTGAAAAATATGCTGTGGGAAAATAGGGGTTTCTCCATTTCCTAACCCATTACTTGTTGCCTGTAATAGCGCATGTGAGACCAGACGTCCTTCCGTAGAAGTACACATACCATAATTAAGCGAGGTAAAAGGAATTTGTCCCCCAGCTCGACTGCTCATCGTATTTAGATTATGGATGAGAGATTCCGCGGCCTGATAGGTCTCTGCGACAGTCTCTTCAAAGGCATAAGTAAAGCTTTTGGGAAAATCCTGCTTTAGTTTTTCGTTATCCATATAAAGTAGATCATCAGATAAAGCAAGCCGGGAACCCTCGTTAAAATAATGAAGTCCTTTTTTCAGATGCTTGACGAAGGATTTCCGGACGTAAGGGGCTAGATCCCAGTCAATCTTGTTAGCAGAAACACCGCCGAATTGGCTATTTTGCTGCGATTGAAAGATAATCGCGACTAGAGCCATTGCCGTCATAATGCTTTGTGGGGTGCGAACTGACCCGTTTCCGGTATTAAAGCCTTCAGCTAGTAGGCGATCAAAAGGAATGAAAATGCAGTTAGTTGTACCGATTGCATACTGATCCAAATCATGCACGTAGACATAATTATGATCGATTGCTTCACGGAGCTTGCTGGGTAAAACATATTGTTTCACATGCCATTTCGCATATTCAGAGCCCATTTTACTCATTTTCCCGCTGAACGATTCTCCGTTAACATTTGCATTTTCTCGAAGTAAGTCCATATCCTGCAGGCCGATGACAGCCTCACTAATGCTGTATAACTCGCTTTGCTTCAGACGAAGGCGATCACGTTGTTGACGGTAGGCAGCAAAGGAATCGGCAACATCGTTGTGATCTTTTTCACATAACTGTGCAATAATTAACTCGTGTATCGTCTGTGTAGATATTGGATTTATGTAGGGAAGCTGTCGCTCTGCGGTTAGCGGTTGCATGCGTGGCTGCTGTGTAAGATGTTCCTGAATACAATGGGCAATCTCCTCACTAAGGGCCACGTTTACTGTACCTGTCGTGGGCAAGCATGCCTGAGTAATTGTTGTGATTATCTTTTCTGGCTGAAAGATTTCTTGACGACCATCGCGTTTCATTATAAGCATGAAAAAAGCCTCCTGTAATGTGAAAAACCTGATGTGAAAGTTAAAAATAAGCTTGGTAATGGTAAAAGGTAGTGCAAATGAATTCAAAATGTAAGAAGCATTCCCTCATAAAGTAAGAGAAAATGCTTCTGTAATGTGGTTAAATACACTATATATAGTCTACGAATTACAAAATACATCAATATATCGTATGTGTCAAATGACGGTCCTGTGACTAGACATCAGAATGCATGTGCTATAAATAATCAGACATGATTTTTTCGGTGTCATAGGGTGTTATCCCGCTATTTACAGAAAAGACGGATTGAGCACGATCAGGATTATCAACAAGCGTTCCTCTGGCTAAGGCGTGCAATACAAACAGGTCGTATAAATTTGGTTTAATCAGATTTGCCATGGCTTTTCCCATGAGCTGCATGCTGTTTCGATTATTTTCAACGTTATTGGCATAGGCAGGTTCAAAAGTAAGAGCTAAATCGGTCCAGATGACCTGACGAGCCTCTATATCAATCATAACGGGAATACAAATCGTTGTATCAGCAGTGATGTCGATTTTATTTTGTACGGTAGCCGGTTCGAAGATTTCACCAGAATTAGGGTGCTGTCGCATCATCCAGCCAGCGAAGCATTCAGGGAGATCACAATAAGGGTGACTGGTAAAGGAATGCAAAGACATGGAAATATAACGAGCCCCTGCTTTTGCCGCAGCAGATAAATCGATATCAATGAACTCGCAGGCACCTTGTGGAGCAGCAGTAATATCACCACTATGGTAGGCCTTAAAGGAAGATGAGACTAGATTCGTATAGGAAATGTGTTCTAAATCATTCCAGTTGTGGTCATACATCACAGCAGATAAATCAACATCCACTCGATCTGTCGGAACTTGATTCACCATACCTTCTCGCCACCAGGTAAAAAAGCGGATGGTATTTCCTGCCGGTAAATCAAGCTTAGAACCTCGCGTAATCGTACGGAGAGCCTTCTGAGCTGAGCGTTGGGAGAAGGGGACATTGTAATTGCGCAATGATTCATCGACATATACATAGCCCAGCGGCGGCAATTGGGAAAAACGCTGCATGAGTTCCTTTTGACAGATGGATATGATTGAATCACCGATTTCCTTAGGAAGAGGAGCTAGTGTGTCAGCACTCACTTGAACCTTGGCTGCATTTCCTTTCGGGAAAAATGTACGGACGGCTTGCGGAATGTGACGGTTCGCAAAATGTGTCATCACCTGCAGCAAGACAGGAGAAGAAACCTGATCTACTACCTTTTCAAAAGCATGGGCGATTGGCTGCCAATCCACACTGAGGCGCATGATGTGATCAAGACGACGTGCAAGCTCGCCCGGTCTAGTGGAAAGTAGCTCGATTGCTTCTGATAGCTGTCGATGTAATAGAGCTTGCTCTACTTTACTGTTAAATGTCTCGATTTTTTGATTGTTTCGAATCAGATAAAAAGCATCGGCGCACCGTGGGAAACGTAGCTTGTATTCCGCAGGGTGCAAAATTTCCCCTAATCGAATCCAACGGTTTTTATAGCGCAGCATATCTTCTTCTAGGGCATGACAATTCTCTAATAGCCCCAAGATAAAGCGTCTTTGGGCACGTGTAAATTTACGAAAGGGCGTAGCGCTGGATAGACTGATATCACCGCCAGATAAGGCTGTAGCTACCCGTAAAACATCTGTTGCTGTCTTGATATGTTTGGAAAAAAAGGCAGGTGACAGTTTACTGGATAAGAATAGTAAGCCTGTGAGTAGCGCAATATTTTCTTTTAATGGAATATCTAACTGCACAAGTTTATCCAAAACCTGATATTCTTGTATAAAGAAGCTGAGATCATCCTTGTCGGTTTCGGAAAGGGAGGTTTTGGACTGGACAAGATTCCAGAAGATTCGCTCTAATTCCTCTTCATTTCCAAGTTCAATTACAGTTAACTGATGGTGATCAAGCAGTGGAAGTCGTTTCTTTACTTCATCAATCGGAAGAGAAAGGGTGAGATAGTGAATAATGGCGTTCACATATAAGCTTGCTTGGCTTGCTTCCATTAGCTGCTGGGGGAAATTTTGATACATCGGACGATATCGTACATGAGTTCCGACCAGTTGCTTTATGTCCTTTTCTAGCTGCTGAAAGAATGTAGTAAATTCTTCGACAGATAGGGTTTGCAACCGTTCAATCAATCGGTGGGAAAAGGTGAAGCCAAGACGCTCCAGGTTTTTTAAGGCAGTAGCTAGGTAAGGGAGAGGTAAATGACTGATTCCTGTCTGTACAAGTAGCTTACATTTGCGTCTTAAATAGATAGAATTTTTCATTGGCATAGTAAAAAAATCAGGAGAGCAGTGCCCCTAATATCCATTTGTCGTAGAAGGAAGGAGCACTATAGCCTGATCTTATATCCTTTTTATTATTTTTAAAGGTTGATTTTTGAAAGGGAAAGATTGTGCAATCATTATAGTATAGATACAAAAGTCTGTAAATAAGATGAAAAATAGTCGAAAAGAGAAAGAGTAAGGAGGAGAGAAGCCATGACAAAAGAGCATACCAATATCTGCCCCCACGATTGCTGGGATACCTGTAGCATGACAGTGACTGTCGATGAATCAGGAAAAGCAGTGAAAATTCGCGGTAACAAAGAACACCCTGTAACCAAAGGCTTTCTGTGCATCAAGGTAAATAATTATTTAGAGCGGGTGTATCATCCAGATCGGATTTTATATCCAATGAAAAGAACAGGTAAAAAAGGGGAAGGGGTATTTGAACGAATTTCGTGGGAGGAAGCCATCCAGCTCATTACAGATAAATGGAAGGAAACCATTCGTCAATATGGAGCCGAGGCTGTCTTACCTTATAGCTATGCTGGTACTATGGGGCTGATTAACTACGGCAGTATGGATCGACGTTTTTTTGGTAAAATGGGTGCTTCTCGTCTGGCTCGCACCTTATGCGCATCTGCTGCCTCAGCAGCTTTGCACTCTGTATATGGAACCCGACTTGGTGTCGATCCAGAGGATATGGTACATTCTCGCTTGATTATCGCATGGGGCACCAATACGCTTCATACAAACGTCCATCAGTTCCCGATTATGGAGGAAGCACGAAGGAATGGCGCTGTTTTGGTGGTCATTGATCCTTATAGGCATGAGACGGCAGAAAAGGCAGATATCCATTTGCAAATTAAACCAGGAACCGATAGCGCACTTGCACTGGGTATGATGCATGTACTAATTCATAACGATCAGCTCGATCACGCATACATTGCCAGCCATCTACAAGGCTTTGATGAGCTAAAAGAGCGCGTAAAACCATATACACCAGCCCATGTAGCCAGTATTACGGGGCTTTCCGAGCAGGAGATCATTGAATTTACTCAATTATATGCAAGCACCAAGGCTTCCCTTATCCGTTGCGGATTTGGTCCACAGCGTCATACGACTGGGGGAGAAATCATTCGTACATTGGCGGTACTTCCAGCATTAACAGGAGCCTGGCAGGAGCTAGGCGGAGGCTTTTTACTTGCCAATATGGATGTCGGAATCAATTACGAGAATCTATATCGAACAGATGTGTATGAAGGAAATCCGCGAGAAATAAATTGTGCGCAATTAGGCTCTGCTCTCTTACAGCAAGACAATCCCGTAAAGGCTCTTTATGTCTATAACAGCAATCCAGCTTTAGTGACTCCTGATGCTAATAAGGTTACAGAGGGGCTACTCCGGGATGATTTATTTACGGTAGTCCATGAGCAACATATGACAAAAACCTGCCGATATGCAGATATTATCTTGCCTGCGACTACAACTTTGGAGCATTTAGATATTCATACATCCTACTGGCATTTATATGTACAGTTAAACGAGCCTTCTATTGCACCATTAGGAGAAGCCAAATCTAATACGGAGACCTTCCGTTTGCTAGCCAAGGCGATGGGGTATACAGAAGACTGCTTTACAGATAGCGATGAGGATTTAATTAGGCAGGCATTGGACTCTACCCACCCGTTTCTTAACGGAATCACGTATGAGACGCTTAAAGAAAAGAAATATCAGAAAATATCATTTGAAGGAGATCATTTCTTTCCGTTTCAGCACGGTTTTTTAACACCGAGTAAAAAGATCGAGGCACTAGCGCCACAGATGAAAGAGCTAGGCTTGGAGCCTTTGGTTAACTACACACCGCTTGAGCAAAAGGCGGAGGGTCCTAAGCAATATCCTTTGCACTTTTTGACGGTGAAATCAAAGCATTTCTTAAATTCCAGCTTTGGAAATGTAGAGACACTGAAAAAACGGGAAAAGGAACCAGTCCTCTATATGAATCCTCAGGACGCGCTTTCCCGAGGGATTGCGGAAGGCGATCAGGTGAAAGTATACAACGATCGAGGGGAGATTGTTCTCCCAGCTAAAATTAGCGAAAAAGTAGGAGCCGGTGTGCTGGTTACCCCGATTAATTTATGGCAAAAGAATGTGAATGTAACTACCTCAGAAGCACTAACCGATCTGGGCGGTGGAGCAACCTATTACACCAATTTTGTAGAGGCAGTGAAAATAGGATAGGGGGCGTAGGGATGGATCAAACTGTAACTTTGTATGCATACCACAATTGGGCTAACCAAAGGCTTCTGCATCATCTAAAGGAGTTGCCAGAGCAGGTCTGGAAACAAGAGGTGCAGAGTATATTTCCCACTATTGAAGCTGTTATTCGTCATGTATATCAAGTGGATCACGTCTGGCTCTACACGATGGAGGGACGGACGTTTGAAGAAGTGGTAGAGGCCGTCTCTGGAATGAATGAAGAAACGAAAGACTGGACTCTTGATGAATGGATTAGTCGACATACAGCACTGTCTAGGCAGATTCTTTCATTCCTAGAACAGCAACGGGACTTACACGCCATTTCATCCTATCGACATCCTCATTTTGGTGAATTAAAGGTTAGCTTTGCTGAGATAGTCCAGCATATTGTGAATCACGGAACCTATCATCGCGGAAACCTGACTGTCATGCTGCGTCAACTCGGCTGTTCTGGGGTTTCAACCGATTATATTTTCTATCTGTATGAACGAAACCAAACACACACAGCATAACCAATCATTTTTATATCAAGAAACAAGGCTGAAGGACATGATAAGGCTCCTTCAGCCTGTTTGTTATGCGCCGAATGCTTGCTCAACCTTTTGAGGTAATGATCCCCAAAACTTGGAGATGTCTGGCTTAGCGTCACCGATGCTACTTTCTCCTGCTTTTCCGTGCTCGTAAATCACGTCTTTGTTTTGATTTATAATCTGCAGGTACTCTGCAATGATGCTTGTTGTCTTCGTATCGCTGTGAGTTTTTATGAATTGTTCGTACGCTTTCTTCACCTCTGGTAACAGCTTCATGGTTTTTTCATCAATGGCATCGTAGCGATAGTTACTGAGATATTCTTGCAAGTAGGTTTGATATAGATTCCTAACATCTGTTTTTTTGATTCCGTTCTTATATGAGGTTAGATACTTTTCTACTTTTACGATGCGTTCTCCCAGCTCTTGACGTGAAATAATTAAACTGCCATCTCTGGAAACAGGTTTATTATATTCGTCCCATTGTAGTTCTAGGTATGACGTCATGTCGTCAGTAAGGTAGCGGGAGTATTGCTTTAAGGCATCATAATCTACTACCCAAAACAAATCCCCTTCGTTATCTGTTAAGGCTAGCTTGCCAGCAAATTTATCCTGCACGTATTTTTTTAAAGGCTCTTCTTGAATCTTCGTCACATCAACAGGGAAGCCAATTTCATATAGCTTTTGGGCATTGTTATTCTCTGCTAAAAACTTGGAAAAGCTTTCGTTCAATCCAATCAAGTGAGTGGCATAATAATCATCTAAAATAACGAGTAGCTGATCGGCAGTTTCACTTTTTACGCTTTTGATCGTTTTATCCAAGTAGGTGATTAATTCAACAGGCTCTTTTGCTTGTGAGGCAATATCCTGCATTTGTTTGATAGCGTCTTGTTCGACAGTTGGTTGATTCTTCTGGGGCGTATTTGTCTGAGGTGTGGTTTCTCCTTGTACCGGCTGGGAGCTTGTTGAACCAGTATTTCCACAGCCTGTTAATAATCCTATGGCTAACACTGAGCTAAGCACAAGATAACCTGAATTTTTCATAGGAACCACTCCATATCTAAAAGTTATTATTTGGCCAATTAGTAATTTATGTAAAAAATATGTATATGATACAAGACGATATAGTATGTTAATTGGTTTCAAATATATAACTAGCTTTGCTATACTACAAATAACTTAGATTCGTTGAGAATAGTTATCAATGAACCGATATGACAAAACATGGAAAGTGGCGACATATATGTCAGATCAACAACAGCAACATTCGTTTTCTGCTGAATCGACTATAGAAATAGATCAATACCAATTTAAGCTAAAAGAGATAGAACTGCTTAAGGGGAGCCAGTATAAACCAGTCCCATTGATTCATCAGATGACCTCCTCGTATGTTTTGCTTATCGCTCTTCAAGGTCAGGGTCATGTCCTAATTGATGAACAAGCTCACCCATTACTAAAGGATGGTGTCTATGTATGTACACCAGGTCAAACACTTGGGCTTGAATTAACTCCAGAGGTAGAAACCTATTGCTATGTGATTTATTTTCATGTCTATCAGGAATCAGGAAAGCGGAGGGGACATTTGAAGCCTGTGCGTGATAAAGGACCTTTCGGGAAAGGAGGACAAGTATCGCATACGATCTCCCAACCGACGATGCTGTGCCAAACGATCGAAAAGCAATGGAAAAGCAAGAAGCCCATGGACCGTTTTTTGGGGCAAATCACTTTTCTACAGTTTATTCATACACTTATGAACAATAAGGACATCGGCTCTGAGGATTCTAAAACGGCTATTGCTAAAGCCAAAACCTACATCGACACTCATTTTAATAAAAACCTTTGTGTAGACGATTTAGCGAAAATAGCGGGAGTAAGTTCAAAGTATTTTGGTGAGCTGTTTAAAAAGACGTATGGAATCGGGGCAATTGAATATGTAACAAAGGTGAGGATGAATCAAGCAAAGCACTTTATGAGTAGACCGCAGGTTCGCTTAAAGGACGTTGCTCATCAAATTGGCTATAACGATGAATTTTACTTTAGCCGGAAGTTTAAGCAGGAGGTTGGTGTATCTCCCACCGCATACATGAAGCAACGTCAGAAAAAGGTAGCGATATATAGTCACCGGCTTCTTGGCTATGTACTGGCATTGCAGGTGATTCCTTATGCCGCTCCCCTGCATCCAAAATGGTCGTCCATCTACTATGAAAAATACCGCACTGAAATACCTGTTCACTTAAGTGCGTACCGTGTCGATTACAAATGGGAAAGCAATATTGATGTCTTAGAGCAAATCCATCCTGATCTTATTATCAGCATCGATCAACTAGAAGGAAAAGAGAAGGCAAAGCTTGAACAGGCAGGATCAGTGAGCTATGTCTCATGGAGTGATACAGATTGGAGAGCACAATTTCTGCAAACAGCCGAGCTTTTACAAGTACCTCAAGATGCAGATAGATGGCTTACATCTTATGATCAGAAGGTGAAGATGATTAGAGAGGAAATCAGCGGAGTAGTAAAAAACGATACCTTTCTGATTGTCCGTCTACTAAAACAAAATGTCTATGTATACAGCAATCCTAGTATGACTCAGGTATTTTATGGTGATTTGCAAATGATTCCCGCCCATCCGCTGCATGATGAGGGAATTGACGAAAAGATAACGGTACAAAAGCTGGCAGAGTATGATCCTGATCATATATTGGTGCTTGCCTGCCCCGAGTCAGAGACGCTGCATTACTGGAAGCAACTCCAAATGAGACCAGAATGGCAACAGATTAGAGCGGTGCGTCTAAACAATGTCCATGAAATCTTTTCAAATCCTTGGCGTGATTACTCTCCGCTGGCCCATGAGCGTTTAATCGAGTATGTCTATCGTCTCTTTTCTGGAAATCGTCCATATTGATTCCGGAAATCGTTCATGGTCGAGCAGAGTCTACTCCTCTATAATCGTAAATGAGAATTATTATCAAACATTTCAGATTGTCTTATCGAGAGGGGACATTATAAACATGAATAAACGTAAGTTTCTAGGAGTAGGTCTAGTAGCCATACTGGCTCTTATGGTAACGGCTTGCGGCGGGAAAACAGAGACAACAGCACCTGCCAATCCGACAGCTACCAGCAGTGATAGTCAAAAAGCATCAGAATCAGCAACAGGTGAAACAAGAACGATTAAGTATCTTGATCAAGAATATAAAGTTCCAGCTAAGACAGATCGCATTGTCATTACAGGTAGCATGGAGTCTATGGAAGACGCTGTGGTTTTAGGTGTAGAGCCAGTAGGTGCGATTAGTGTAGGCGGTAAATTCCCGGATATTTATAAAAGTATTACAGGCTCATCTGAATCCATTGGTGAAAAAATGCAACCAAACCTGGAGACCATGCTTAAATTAAAACCAGACGTGATCCTAGGTTCGTCTAAATTTAAACCAGAAGTATATAGTAAATTCGAGAAAATCGCACCAACTTTCCCTGTTTCTCATATCTCAAGCAACTGGGAAGCTAATTTACGCTTACTAGCTGAATTAACAGGAAAGCAAGCAGAAGCTGAGGATGTACTGAAAAAATATAAAGAAGATCTAGAAAAGGCAAAAGCTTCTTTGGGCGATAAGCTGAAGGATAAAAAAGTAGTAGCGATACGCCTGCGTCAAGGTACCATCAATATCTATCCAGAAAAGGTTTTCTTTAACCCATCCTTATATGCGGAATTAGGTTTGACAGCACCAGAGGAAGTTAAGGCGGCTAAAGCGCAAGAGGCTATGTCATTAGAGAAATTTAGTGCCATGAATCCTGATTATATCTTTGTCCAGTTTTCACCTGATGAAAACAAAGACCAACCTAAATCTTTAGAGGATTTAGAGAAAAATCCAATCTGGCAAAGCATTAACGCCGTGAAAAATGGACATGTTTACGTGAATGTAGTAGATCCACTAGGACAAGGTGGTACAGCATGGAGCAAAATTAACTTCTTGAAAGCTGCGGTGGAAAAGCTGTCCAAGTAGATAAAAGGGCGAGAAGAGCGCAATGAGAGTGAAGAAATCAGTACCAGTTGCCATTTTGTTGACATCACCAATTTTTATTGTGATCTTGATGGCACTGTCCATTGTCTTTGGGGCTAAAAACATAGAGCTTAGTACAATTCAGGATGCTATCTTTCATTTTGATGCTGGTAATCCTGATCATCAGATTATCATGCATTCCAGAATACCAAGAGCTGCAGGAGCACTATTGATTGGTGCCTTCTTAGCGATGTCGGGAGCTTTAATGCAGGGGATGACCAGAAATTTTCTGGCATCTCCTGCCATTATGGGGGTATCAGACGGATCAGCATTTGTTATTACGGTGTGTATGATCTTTATGCCAGATACATCCTCCCTACAAATGATCATGTATTCTTTAATTGGTTCTGCGTTAGGGGTAGGAATTGTATTGGGGTTTGCATCCCTGTTGCCTAATGGTATGACTCCAGTCCGATTGGCTATCATCGGGACAGTTATCGGAACAGTCCTAAGTAGCATATCGCAAGCCTTATCCACTTATTTTCAAATATCGCAGAATCTCAGCTTTTGGTATAACGCTCGATTACACCAAATTGATCCAGGCTTGATCAAATTAGCCCTTCCATTTGCAATCGTAGGTATTTTACTGGCGTTATTTTTGTCTAAATCCATTACGATTCTGTCATTGGGTGAGGAGATAGCGGTCAATTTGGGCCAGCGTACAGCTCTGATTAAAGGGTTGACGATGCTGACTGTTGTCATTTTAACCGGGATATCTGTTGCTTTGGTAGGAAAGATAGGATTTGTTGGATTAATTGTTCCACATATTGCCCGCTTTCTGGTGGGGATAGATTATCGGTGGATTGTACCGTGTTCAGCGGTGATTGGTGGAATGTTTTTACTATTTTCCGATATCCTAAGTCGGTTTATGAATTACCCTTTTGAAACGCCAATCGGAGTAGTTACTTCACTGTTTGGTATTCCATTCTTCCTCTATTTGATTGTTAAAAAAGGGGGAGAAAAACATGGTAACTAACAAAAAGCAATCGCGTGTATTTGCTAAGACATCGACTGCGCGATTTTGGACTGTTACAATAGCAAGTATTTGTCTTGCCTTGCTAGCTATTTATATTAGTGTTACAAACGGCGAGTTTGATATGACGCTACAAGACGTTATAAACACATTGCTACGTAATGATCCTAAACCTGAGCATGATCTGGTTATCTTTGAATTTCGTTTACCGCGTGTTGTGATTGCGGCCCTTGTTGGTATGGGGCTAGGGCTTGCCGGTACCGTTGTTCAAGCGATTACCCGAAATGGACTTGCTGATCCTGGAATATTGGGCATCAATGCGGGTGCAGGTGCAGCAATTGTACTGTTTATCTTTATGTTTGAGGGGAAAATGGGCAGCGAAGGGTTATTAACAACATTAGCCATGCCTATATTTGGATTAGTGGGTGGCCTGCTCTCAGCTTTCCTTATCTTTCTATTCGCTTGGCAAAAGGGGAAACTAGACCCACAACGGCTTATTCTGGTTGGAATTGCAGTTGGAACGGGTCTGGGGGCATTTACGCTCTACCTTTCTTTACGCATGAACGCAAAGGATTTTGAGATGGCAACCGTGTGGATGACAGGTAGTATATGGAGTGCTAACTGGATTTATATTGTGGCTATGCTCCCTTGGTTTGTCTTGTTTATCCCGATATTATTTCGAAAAGCCAACGTTTTAAACCTATTGCAGCTAGATGAAAACAGCGTTAGAGGGCTTGGTGTATCCACCGAGAAAGAAAAAATGGTGCTCTTGCTAGCTAGTGTTGGGATCATTAGTGCATGTGTATCAGTGTCAGGTAGTATTGGGTTCGTTGGATTAATGGCGCCGCATATTGCTAAAGCATTGGTCGGGAATCATCACAGACGTATATTGCCTGTGTCAGCTTTGATGGGAATGCTCTTGGTTTTGGTATCAGATTTTATTGCCAAGACCGTATTCTCGCCGGCTGAGCTTCCTGTAGGAATCGTCATTGCGATTATAGGGGGGCCATACTTCCTTTATTTGCTGTATAAAGCACGAGCCTAAAGTAGAGATATAAACTAGTATTCATTACAAAAAGCCTGGAGCATATAACTCCAGGCTTTTGCGTGTAGAAAGAAATGGTTTCTTATGCATGGAAAAGCGTTAATTCGTACTGTACGTTACGCTGTTTCTTTTTTTCCATAAGGAAGCAGGTTATCTACTGCTGCCATGCTGCTACCACTCAATGCAAGATATAGCGCCATTGCGAAGAGAGCAAGGTCCAATTCATAGCCGCCGATGAAACCAGCCGCCAATTTAACTTTTAGGGTAGCTCCTACCATAATGACCATGAGTAAAAATGAAATGACACGAGTTCCTAGCCCTAAAATCAATAGGATACCTCCTACTAATTCGATAGTTCCAACTACATAAGCTAGGAAGCCAGGTAGGCCGATGCTTTCGAAAAATCCTACAATGTTTTCGATGCCCCCCTGGAATTTATCAAGACCGTGCAGCAAGAAGGTTAGACCTAGTACAACACGAAGAATGAGTGCGCCAATCTGTTGTTTGTTTGCCACTTTAGTGTTGCTCCTTTCAGATAATGTTTAGTAACTTACTAATTATAAGTATAATAATGTCATTGCTTACTTTTGTCAAGCGTCTAACTTTAATGTTGTTTTTTTCCTGTCAGGTATATATTTATATGCGTATATTATGCCCTTCATAACTTCTTTATATTTGCTACATCAGTTCCTCATTTCTTTTATGTAAGCTAAGAAAAAAGGAGGAGCAGATTATGAAAAAAATAATTTTTTCTCTAGCATCGTTGGTTGTCGTCTTGGGGATCGCAACAGGCGTGTATGCAAGCACGTCACAGGTAACACCTGATCAAAAGCAGAAGGAATTTGAACAGATGCGACCTTTGATGAAACAAATGCACCCACAACTGACAGATGCACAGATTCAATCTATGTATGAAAGCTGTCACGGTCCAAACGGCATGCATGGGAGAATGATGAACAATTATGCAGACCAGACTCCAAATCGTAAATAATCGCTTATAATAAAAAAAGAAACAGGATAAGGCAGACTTTCCATAAAGGAGGGGCTGCCTACTTGTGCATTTTTGCACATAGTAAGCGAGGCGGGTGAAAGTAGATGGGTCAACACAAGATATTAGTCGTTGATGATGAAGAAAATATTTTTCAGGTAATTCGAGCTTATTTAGAGAGAAACAGTTACATTGTTTACGTAGCAGAGACGGGGGAGACGGCACTTCAGCTCCATCAGCTTTTACAGCCAGACCTCATCATTTTAGACTTGATGCTGCCTGATATGTCGGGAGAGGATATATGTCGAAAATTACGCAAGACCTCCGATATTCCTATTCTTATGCTGACAGCTAAAAGTGCTGAGGATGATAAAATTAATGGGCTGTTAATGGGGGCCGACGATTATGTTAGTAAGCCATTTAGTCCACGTGAATTAGTGGCTCGGGTTATTACGCTGTTACGGCGGACTGGTACTACGAAAAAACAAGAGCAAGCTCTTACCTTTCTCCAAAAACGTCTATGTGTGGAACCAGAACTGCATCAGGTCACGCTAGATCAGGCTAGCATCACATTAACACCTATTGAGTTTAAGCTGTTGTATACGCTAGCTAGCCAACCAAAAAAAGTGTTTAGCCGTCTGGAATTAATTAATCAGATTCAGGGTTATGGATTTGATGGATATGAGCGTACCATTGACGTGCACATCAAAAACGTAAGGCAAAAATTAAACGATGATCCCAAGCACCCCTCCTTTATTTCAACAGTGTTTGGTGTAGGCTATAAATTTTTGGTGAATCGTGATGAAGCATAGAGGGATGAAACGACAGCTTTTTCTTTCCCACCTAGGTGTTGCGCTCGTTTCCTTGTTAGTCATCATCATTATTGTAAATATCTCGGTTTCCATTACATTTGGAAAATATGTTGAAAATCAACTGCAAGCGGAGGCAGATGCGATCCTACAAGACCTGACCGAATCTTATGTAAAAGCCAATGAATGGCCAAGGCAGACGCTAATGGGTGTGGGACATCGAGCTATGCAGCGTGACATGACTGTCATTTTGCTTGATGCAGAAGGGAACGTCATTTGGGATTCGACTAAGATGGGAATGCATATGGAAAGGCAAGGCACAAAGCATACCTGTGCTGTAGATGATAAGCTTCCTCATTCTACCTACTCAACACCTATCATCATTGGAGATCAGCAGGTAGGTATGTTACATGTGGGGCTTCCAGATGGTCAATTCCAGGAGCAGGAGAGAGAATTCATTACCAGATTTAATGCAATGGTCGGAGGGGCGCTTCTGATTGTCATTGTCGGCGTTTATTATTATAGCATTCGCATTTCGCGCGGTATTAGCCATCCCCTGCTTCACATGAAAGAGAAAGCGAATCGAATGCGGACAGGAGACCTCACAGCACGAGTGGAGACGGACGCATTGCATGGGGAAATACAGGAATTGGGTCAAGCGGTGAATCATTTGGCAGAGAGCCTACAAAAGCAAGAACGTCTACGTAAAAATTTAACAGCCGATATTGCCCATGAATTACGAACGCCACTTGCTACAATTCAAAGCTACATGGAAGCATTTGAAGATGGGATATGGGAGCCGACATCAGAAAAATTGCAGATTTGTCAGGAACAGACCTCGCAGCTTGTTCTATTGATAAAGGATTTGGAGAAGTTAACGGAAGCCGAAAACCCAATGCTCCGTTTACAAAAGGAGCAAGTAAACCTACCTGCTATCATAGCGGAGGCACAAAAAAGCATTGCAGAGTTATGGGACAAGAAAAGAATTCGTTATATTCCGCCTTTCCTGGACAATATCTTTGTGCATGCTGATTATCGCAGATTGTTGCAGGTATTTACGAATTTACTCAGCAATGCTTATAAATATACTCCTGAAGATGGTGAAGTATCGGTTACCATCGAAGTGCAGCAGTCCAATATCGTAATAAATGTAGCGGATACAGGAGTAGGTATCAGAGGGGAAGAGCTCCCCTACGTATTTGAACGATTTTATCGTGGTGAAAAGTCGCGCAGTCGTAAATCAGGAGGTGCTGGAATTGGATTAGCTATCGTAAAAGCCATTATAGAAGCGCATGATGGAGAGGTGCGGGTTGAGAGCAAGGTGGGGAGGGGCACTACATTTTTGGTCCGTTTGCCTATGTAAAAAAGGGGAATCACCTGAGGAATTCTCAGGCTCCCCGTTAGCCTATCAAGCGTACTAGCCTACTACAAATCAAGAAACAGGTCTTTATATCCATCATGCCAAAATAAGCGAGGCCCTCTTTACAGAGAGAACCTCGCTTATTTGAAGAGATAAGATATTACATCCACAGTCTAAACGTTCCAATGATAGTTGCTACAAAAAAAAGTGTCATAACGACAAATGGGAATGAAGTCAGTGTATTACCTGCAATTGCCATACCCCTACCGTTAGAAGAATTCCTTGCTCGAATTCCCAAGATAAACCCCGAAACGTTAATAATAAAGGCCAAGAAAATGGTTAGCATCGTACCAGGGGATGGTGTGTAATATCTTGAACTGTAATTTAACATGAAGCAGGACATTATAAATAAAATAATGCCAAATATACCAAAAATCATTGATACTATCGCTTGTCCTAATCTATCCTTGGGCTGATTTTTAACGGGACGCTTCTGTTGAGTGGCAGCTTGTTGAGGGGAGGGCTGGCGAGTAGTTGATGTTCTCATTTGACCATTTGTTCCCCTATTGCCTTGCGTGTTCGTTACCCGAGTCTGACTGTTCGCCATTCTATTTGTCTGGCTGAAAGTTGATCTATTAGGCTGATTACTGGTCGTTTTAGTAGTTCGTTGCAATTTACTAGCCCCTTTCTGACTGAGTATATAAGTAGGAAAAAAGTAACAATATTACATTTGTCATAATTTACCAAAAACCTCTTTTTTATGTATTTTTTGATCTATGTAGTTTTATAGACATGTTTTTACTGGTTGAAAGACATGAAAAGCTGATACCATATGCTCATGGAATCAGCTTGTTTTTAGGTATTTATTCATCTGCAAGAACGTCCATCTAAATGTTTCTTCCACCAGATTATCGTTTCTTCTAAGCCAGCATCTAACGAGTATTTGGGCTTCCAGTTTACTTCTTCTTGTAATCGTGCAATATTAGCTCCGACAAATAATGGCTCATTCTCAGGGGATGGAATGGCTCCCCATTTGATTAAGTCCTCATTTCCGATTTTTTGACCGATAAGAGAAGCGATCTGTCTCAATTGGCTCGATTGGCCAGAAGCAATATTAACAGCTCCTCGTATATCGCTCCTTAATAAGGCTACCAGAGCATCGGCTGCATCAGCGATATAGAGAAAATCACGATATTGATTTCCATGCGTGCACAAGGCCTCTTCGCCTTTTAATAGCGAGGTGATAAGGGTAGGAATAAGTCGATTCCTGGGATCATGAGGACCATATAAATGAAAGATTCTCCCCCAGCAGGCGCTTAGACCAACCTGCTCGGAGTATGATTGGAGCCATAAACGCAAAATATTTTTACAAGCAGAGTAAGGTGTTTTATAAGAATAAAGAGAGTCAGCCTCAGATAAATAACCTTCCAGCCATTCATATTCTATACATGTTCCAGCTACGATGACTCTTTTACCGCCACATTCCGCAAAATGACGAAATAATGTCATGCTCGATTGCACCCAATCGTAGTTAGCGAGCGAATTATAATGGTGGGGAGGGACTGCTTCCCAAGCTAAATGCAGCAGATGGGAAGGCTTCACCTGATTAATCAAAGCCGCCACTTCTGTATGGGATAAAAGGTTAGCTTGGTGCCAAACACAGGTAATATCCAAAAGTGGCGCCTTTCGGTACGTCGCATGAACCTCCCAGCCCATTTTATGTAGCATACTAACTACATATCTGCCGATCCAGCCATTTCCGCCTGTTACGAGAACCTTTTCCATGCGCTATAGCACCTCCACTTCTGGAACAAGCACTACAAATTTTCCGCCCCAATTTCGAATATAGGAGCATTCGTCCATGATTTCTGCTTTTAAATTCCACGGCAAAATGAGTACGAAATCTGGTTGTGTTCGTTGTATTTCATCAGGGTTTTTAATCGGAATACGAGAGCCGGGCAATATAAGGCCTTGTTTATGCGGATTCTGATCGACTGTATAGGGGAGAAGCTCTTTTCCGATGCCACAAAAGTGCAGGAGAGTATTTCCTTTAGCAGGGGCCCCGTAACCGACGATTTTCTTTTTCATGTCATGGGCTTTAATGAAAAAGGATAATATATCGATCTTCATTTGTTCCACTTTCTTTGAAAACTCCAAATACGTTGATAATTGGTGAAGCCCGTGCGCTTGTTCCTTTTCAAGGATCTTTGCCACGCTTGGTTGGATGGGCTCCTCATCTTTACTATGCTTTACGAACAACCGTAAAGAACCGCCATGGGTAGGGATTTCCTCGACATCTACAACCTTTAATTCGTGGCTAGATAGGATGCTTTGAACGGATAGCAGTGAAAAATAAGAGAAGTGTTCATGATAAATCGTATCAAATTGCTTACCAAGTATGAGCTGCAAGACATGGGGAAATTCGATTGTGATAATACCATTTGGTTGTAGTAGTATTTTTAATCCTGCTATAAAGTCATGTAATTCAGGCACGTGTGCTAATACATTATTTGCGACAATCAAATCCCCTTTATAGCCTTCCTGTACCAATTGCTTTGCTAATCTTTCTCCAAAAAAATCCGCCCTCGTAGGAATTCCCTTATCGTTACAAATTTTCGCCAAATTTTTTGCCGGTTCAATCCCTAGTGTTCGAATATTATGCTTGTGAAAGTATTGTAATAAATAGCCGTCATTGCTTGCGATCTCAATGACCTGCGAATGGTGATGTAAATGGAACCTTGCTATAGCCATCTCTGTATATTTCTGAGCATGGGACAACCAACTAGAGGAATAGGAGCTAAAATAAAGATAGTGATTAAAAATCTGATCTGGCGACTCAAACTGCCCTACTTGTACCAGAAAACATTTATCACAAACATAGGCATGCAACGGATAAAAGGGTTCCATGTCATCTGCGCGGTCCGGTGATATAAATGAGTTAGCGAGAGGCGAAACTCCTAAATCAAGGAATGTATGAGTAAGCAACGAATGGCAAAAACGACATATTTTATCGGACATTTTCAGTAGACTCCTAACTCCTTATAAATTTATAAACCTGTTGATTTGTTGGCGAGTAAATGAGCTTATGTCCTTACCTGATTGATATTGCTGGTACCACTGAACAGTCCATGCAACAGCCTCTGTAGTATTTAGCTTTGGATGCCACCCGAGGGAACGGGTAGCTTTAGTGCTATCAAGGGTTAGTATAGGAGATTCGTAGGGGGGAGTAATTGACGGAGTGGTTATCTGTATCTTTTCGTTCCATATGCTCGCTGCTTTATCTACTATTTCGCTAACGGTCAGGTAAGAATGATCGATTGGTCCGAAATTCCAGGATTGGGCGTATACGGGGTTATTCCACAGCTTTTCGGCGAGAAGCAAATATCCATGTAAGGGGTCTAGGACATGCTGCCACGGGCGAATGGCGTTTGGGTTTCTTATGCTAAGCTTGGTTGAATGAATCAATGCCCTTGCGATATCTGGAAATATTCGATCTGCGGCCCAATCACCACCGCCAATCACATTGCCAGCCCTTACGGATGCAAGGCGTGTTGTGGAAGAAGATGTAGGCTGAAAAAATGATTTTTGATAAGATTCAGTGATGACCTCGGCACACGCTTTGCTGGCACTGTATGGATCGTGGCCGCCTAGCGGATCATTTTCCTGAAAGGAATGATTACCTAATCCATCATTTTTATAACATTTATCGCTTGTAACATTAATAATTACATGAACACTTTTCGTTTGTCGTGCAGCCTCAAGTACATGAACGGTTCCCAATACATTCGTATGATAGGTGGTAAGTGGATCTGCATACGATTGCTGAACCAAAGGCTGGGCTGCCAGATGAAAAATAATTTCCGGCTGATAATCGGCAAGGGTTTGCAGAAGTAGCGGGTAGTCCGTAATGTCGCCCTTTATCGAACGGCATTCCTTCGAAACCTCTGCTATTTCAAATAAATGAGGGGTAGATGGTGGATAGAGAGAATACCCAATTACATCTGCCCCCAGCGATGTTAACCACAACGTAAGCCATGTACCCTTAAATCCAGTATGGCCTGTTAGTAACACTTTTTTTTGATGCCAAAAGGATTTCTTCATGCTACCAAACCTTCCAAGGGGCGTTTTTACTATCCCACAAGTCCATTAGTTTTTGTTTATCTCGCAATGTATCCATTGGATGCCAGAACCCATCATGACGATAGGCGGCAAGCTGATTTTGTTTTGCTATTTTGACTAAAGCATTTGTTTCCCAAATGGTTTGGTCGTCATTGATAAAGGAAAAAATGGCCGGCTCCAGAACAAAAAATCCCCCATTTATCCAGCCGCCGTCTCCTAAAGGCTTCTCTTTGAAGTCTACAACCATCTGATCCTCAAGCATAAGGGAGCCGAATCTTCCAGGGGGCTGAACCGCAGTAACCGTCGCATATTTACCGTGCTTTTGATGAAATTCAATCAATTTTTTAATATGAATATTCCCTACACCATCTCCGTACGTCAGACAAAATGTTTCGTCACCAACATATTTTTGTATCCTCTTAATGCGGCCGCCCGTTTCCGTTCCTTCCCCTGTATCGATGAGTGTTATCTTCCAGGGCTCTGCATTATTGGAATGGTTCATAATTTCATTTTTACTCATATCGAGCGTAAAATCTGACATATGCAGGTTATAATTTGAAAAATATTCTTTAATGAGATGTCCCTTGTAGCCTAAACAAATGATAAAGTCATTGATTTCGTAGTAGCTAAAGATTTTCATGATGTGCCAAAGAATGGGCTTTGCCCCTATTTCAATCATTGGTTTAGGCTTTAAATGGGTTTCTTCGCCAATTCTCGTTCCATACCCGCCAGCAAGAATAACTGCTTTCATTTTTATCCCCCATAGTTGCCAAAAATGTCCCTTAATGAAGCTTTTCATGCTTTTACATTATGCAGTAGTCCTGATAATGGTGTTGGCTTCGCACAAATCGATTCATTAAGGATTCAAGAAAGGATATGCTATGATGAAATCGATAAGTCCCTAAGAAACTGCTTACATTATGGTTTTAAGTGCGGAAACAGCTCAAGGTATTCCGGATTCAAACGAAGATCTTTTGTCCCACTCGCATAAAACAAATAGGTTTCTTGTAGCTTCTCAGGTGTAGTAATATGATAGGTACCCAAGCCGTGCTGGATACTGTGCGCTGAGAGCGTGGGGCCTATTTGCAGTTTTCGTTTTCGTGTTAAATCATTCCACGGACTGTAAAAAAACTTTATGACGAAGGCAGGCGCGGTTAGATAAACGATAAATTTATGCGGGGACCAATGTCTGCCGGCTGTATAGGCGCCGTGTTCATGCTTATGAATCAGTCTACCAATATAGGGGTGTGTATTATCTATGGGGAAGTAACCATGGTATCGCTGATTCACCAAAGGAATGTTATAAACAGCTTCTGGATAGCTATGATTGGGATCATCAACTAGCATAATCACTCTGATTGAATACATATGCTCACCTAAAGCGTTAAGGGACGAGAAAAATTCATCTTTATTTTGACAACATAGAAACTCAGTAGTGTTTAACGCCATTTTCCAGCCTGTACATTCTTTTTCGATATCCATTACTTCACGGTCAACCTCTATCGCATCAAATTCCGGTACCCTTGAATTTCTCACCTCCCAATGGGGGGCAAAACGTTTACATATCTCAAGTGAACCATCCGTTGAACCCCGATTAATGAGAATGCCATGATCAAATATCTGGGTATGATGCATCAGCCACCATGGAAGCAAATATTCTTCATTATAAAAATGCGAAATGACAGTAGTAATAATGTTTCCTCCTTTTGAGAGCTAAATAGAAAAGAATGCTCACGCGATACTATATGAAATGGATGAAAAGGTTGTCACAAACAAAAAGAAAACAAGGAATAGGCAAGGAACGGACGAATTAGATAAAACCGCAGGAAACTGTATGTTTTTGCGACAAGCAGAAAATTTAAGAATTTCTTTAGAACTCTGTTATAAAAAAGCTAAGAACTGTTCGATATGATATAGCTATGAAAGAAAAAATGACAGAAGTGACATTTCTGAGACGGTTCCTTCCGTGCTGTCATACAATCAGGGGGTTATTACTTGCAGTTGGATACGATACTTGAGTTAATTAATCAATACGGCTACTTTGCCCTGTTTTTCGCTCTATGGCTTGGCATTGTTGGCATGCCGATTCCAGATGAAGTGATTGTCATGACGGGAGGAATGGTTGGCTCATTTGGCATTCTTCAATCAATTCCTGCCTTTTTTGTCACCTATTTAGGGGTTATTTCGGGGCTGTCACTTGGATATATTTTAGGATATAAGATTGGAGCTCCCGTGTTAGATCGCATTCGGCGTAAAAGACACATGGATATCTATATTGTACGAGCTGAATATCTATTGCAAAAGTATGGGAGCCAAGCGCTTGTAATTAGTTACTTTTTGCCGATTGTGCGCCACGTGGTGCCTTATCTGGTCGGGATTAGCAAAATGTCTTTTCGGCGGTATGCTCTGTTCTCCTTTACGACTGGCTTTGTTTGGACACTATTATTTTTTATTCTCGGGCATCTGTTAGGAAGCAATGCCGCTTCTGTTGGGTACCTGATTGCTGAATACAGTAAATATCTCTTGATCATTCTTCCGGTAATAGCGGCAGGGACTTTTATTGTGGTTACCAGAATGAAAAGAAAAAGGGTAAATGTCTAATGAAAGCCCTAAAATAAAATCATCAGGATACACAGATAGAGGAACCGATAGGCCTAGTAGCGGTAGTCGGTTCCTTTATTTGCTTGATAGCAAAGTAATTACCTTTATTTACCTTTTATGAGGACTCTTGCACCTTGTGAAATAAGGGAGTATAATCCTATTTATCTTAATATATAGCTGGCTAACTAAATGAGGTGAGTAAAGTGGAAGAGACTCCTTATCTGGATTCTTTAGAATTGCTACTATCTCGTGTAGTGCGAACGTATAATTATAAAATGTGGCAAATGTCGCATGAAGTAGGAATCTACCCGGGGCAATTGCCTGTTTTGTTTTTGCTAAAAAACAAAAATGGAAGAGTACAAAAAGAACTGGTTACGAAAATGAAGGTAAAGGCAGCTACGATTACCGTCATGCTGAATCGTATGGAGAAATCTGGATTGATCGAGCGTCAGCCTGACCCTGATGATTTAAGAGCATCTCGGGTTTATTTAACTGAATTAGGAAAAGAAAAATTAGAACAGATTGAAAAAGTGATTAAAGAGATTGAGAAAAAATGCTTTGAAGGCTTTCGGGAGGAAGAAAAAATCTTACTTCGACGGTTTTTAACACATATGCATCGGAATTTATCGGAGTAGTGTGAGGTTAGGTAAGCATGCATGTCAATTGGCTGCTTCCCTCTAAAATTATGTAGCTGTCAAAGTAAATGCGAAGGGAGATGCCAAGCAAAATGGGTAAACTTTTTAAATATATTGTGCCTTATAGAAAATATGCAGTAGCCGCTGTGTTACTCATGTTTCTGGAGGTGGTAATGGATTTGCTTCAACCGACACTGATGGCTCATATTGTAGACCAGGGTGTCGTTAATGGAGATGTCACTTATATCATTCAAACCGGATTGATTATGGTGGGGGTTGCGCTTTTGGGGATTGTTGGCGGTGTAGGCTGTATTTACTTTGCCAGCATCGTTTCCCAAAATTTTGGTGCAGACGTGAGGCTAGATCTGTTTAGCCATATACAGACCTTTTCTTTTGACAAGCTGGATCAGTTCAAAACCTCTTCCTTAATTACACGCCTAACTAATGATGTTACACAGGTACAAAACGTGGTTCTAATGATGCTGCGCATGCTAACACGCTTTCCGCTTCTCTTTATAGGCGGGATGGTTATGGCATTTTCATTGAATGCGAAGATGGCGCTTGTGTTGGTTGTGACCGTGCCTCTCCTGATACTATCTCTTCTGGTAATTATTAAGAAGGGTTTTCCTTTATTTAAAAAAGTCCAGGCTAGCTTGGATAAAGTAAACGGAGTTACACGTGAAAATTTGGCGGGGGTAAGGGTAGTAAAGGCCTTCGTTCGTTCAGATTATGAAAAGGAACGTTTCCAAACAGAGAACGACCAATTAGCTGATATATCGGTAAAGGCAGCACGGACCATGGCGTTGATGATGCCGATTATGATGCTGTTGATGAATCTAAGCATCGTTGCGATTATTTGGTTTGGTGGTTTTCAAGTCAATACAGGCAGCATGCAGCTCGGAGAAGTCATTGCTTTTACCAATTATATGACCCAGATTTTGTTCGCCCTTATGATGGCTGGCATGATGCTCATGATGGTGTCGCGGGCAAAAGTGTCTGCGGATCGGATTGTGGAGGTCATGGATACGAAAACCACTATTGCTGATATCGGACATAAAAACGTTTATATGCATCCAGGAAAAATTGAATTTGAGCATGTTTCCTTTCAGTATGCTGGTACTAGCGGGCAACCTGTATTAAAGGATGTAACGTTTACGGTGACGCCGGGTGAGCGAATTGCCATCCTGGGCTCTACGGGTTCGGGTAAATCAACGTTGGTTCATTTGCTCCCACGTTTTTATGATGTGACAGAGGGACGTATTTTATTGGATGGAACGGATATTCGCGAGCTGAGCTTACAGGAGCTTCGCAAAAACATCGGGATGGTTTTACAGGAGGCAGTCCTGTTCTCAGGAACCATTCGTGATAATATTCGCTGGGGTGATCCTGAGGCCTCAGATGATCAAGTGATAGCCGCAGCAAAGGCAGCCCAAGCTGATGAATTTATAGCGAAATTACCTGCTGGCTATGATACAGTGGTAGGTCAACGCGGAGTTAATCTATCAGGCGGACAAAAACAGCGCTTGTCCATTGCTCGCGCTCTACTGACAATGCCAAACATTCTAATTTTGGACGATAGCACTAGTGCGGTGGATTTGACGACTGAAGCTCTCATTCAAAAAGCGTTAAAAGAGCAATTAGGACATACGACTTGTTTTATTGTTGCCCAACGCATTAGCTCTGTGATGGAAGCAGACAAAATCATTGTATTAGATAATGGACAGATTTCAGATATTGGAACTCACCAAGAACTGCTGCAACGCTCGGATGTGTATCAGGATATCTATCGTTCCCAAGTAAGAGAGGAGGCGATTTAGATGAATCGAGGAGTATCAGAACAGGAACGTTCAAAAGGAATGGGCGGGCCTATGGGAAAAGGAATGACGGGCATGCCGGTTGTTAAACCGAAAAATTCTATGGAGGCGCTCAAACGGCTATGGGGATATTTACGGGAACAACGCTGGTCGTTATTCTTGGTGTTTTTCCTAGTGCTGGTTAGCTCCGGCTTTGCTTTGATGGGGCCCCTGCTGATTGGAAAGGCCATTGATAGCATGGGGATTACCACGGGACAGGTTCAATTCTCATTGTTAGCCAAGATTGTTGGTAGCTTAATCATCGTATATATTTTGGGGGCGCTTGCTTCCTGGTTACAAACCTATTTGATGGCAAGTGTCTCGCAAAAGACGGTCAAGAGTATGCGAAAGGATATCTTTGATAAGGTACAGACTCTGCCTTTGCGCTTTTTTGATGAAAGACCCCGCGGTGATTTGATGAGTCGTCTAACCAATGACGTAGAGAATATTAATAACACGCTCTCGCAAGCAACAACGCAAATTTTTTCCAGTCTCATTACCGTAATAGGGGCCGTGGGAATGATGCTGATGCTAAGTCCATCTTTAACATTAGTTAGTCTCATTGTCGTTCCACTTGGCTTATTTATTACAAAAAAAATCGCGGAGCGTACGCGTAAGCTCTTCTTAGAACAGCAGACAGAGCTGGGGCAATTAAATGGATATATTGAAGAAATGATTTCGGGACAACGGGTGGTCAAGGCTTTTAATCGTGAACAACAAACCGTCGACCAATTTGCAGAAAAAAATCAGCGCCTGAAAAAAGTGGGGGCTCAAGCGCAGGTTTTCTCTGGAGTCATTCCTCCACTGATGAATGCTATTAATAATCTCAGCTTTGCGTTGGTTGCAGGCATAGGTGGGTACATGGCTGTACAAGGCGTTATCACGATCGGGATCATCACTGCCTTTTTAAATTACTCGAAGCAGTTTGCTCGTCCGCTAAATGAGATGGCAAATCAATTTAACATGCTACAATCAGCTTTTGCTGGTGCAGAACGTGTATTTGAGGTGCTGGATGAGGAACCGGAATTCGCGGATCAAGCAGTGGCGCAATCCCTTGAACAAGTGGAAGGAAAAGTAGAGTTTAAGGATGTCACTTTTGGCTATAAGCCAGATAAGCCTGTCTTACAAGAGATTAATCTGATAGCGGAGCCTGGGCAAATGATCGCTCTAGTAGGCCCTACTGGTTCAGGTAAAACAACAATTGTAAATCTATTGATGAGATTCTACGATGTGCAGCAGGGAAGTGTCATCGTAGACGGACGGGATATACGTCAGATTGACAAAGAGAATCTGCGTTCCTCTATCGGGATGGTGCTACAGGATACCTACCTGTTTGCGGGAACTGTAATCGAAAATATTCGCTACGGCAGGCTAGATGCTACAGACGAGCAGGTTATGTATGCAGCTCGTATGGCGAATGCTCATTCCTTTATTGAACGCCTGCCAGAAGGCTATCATACGAAGCTCACGGAGGATGCTAGCAATATCAGTCAAGGACAGCGGCAATTGCTGACCATTGCGCGGGCGATTCTAGCGGACCCATCCATCCTGATTTTGGACGAGGCAACCAGCAGTATTGATACAAGAACCGAGATGCAAATTCAGAAAGCCTTGAAAGTATTGATGCAAGGACGCACTAGCTTCGTGATTGCCCATCGCTTGAGTACCATTCAGGAGGCAGATCAAATCTTGGTCATTAACCAAGGGGAGATTATTGAGAGAGGCAATCATAAAGAATTACTGGAGCAACAGGGCTTTTACTATAATCTGTACCATACACAATTTAAGAATCAAGCTTCATAAGTAACGAAGGCTGTCCAGAGAAATGCTGGGCAGCTTTTTTTATTAAACCTTACAAAAATGTAAGTGGTGTGTAATCTTCATGCATGGTTAAAAAATCTAGTATTCATTACAATAATGACAACGAGTCGCTAGCGAACGAAACTATTATGATAAAAAAGGACTGATGTCTATGACCGCATTATCGGTCACAAAAAAAGAGCGTATTGTTTCGATGGATATCTTGCGTGGAATTGCACTTATGGGTATTTTGCTGGTGAATGCACCAGCCTATATGACTTATATCGAAGGGCAAAGCATAATTCAGCATGCTTTTGATCCTACCTTACGCCTTCTATATGATTTATTTATCACAACGAAATTTTTCAGTATTTTTTCGTTCTTGTTTGGACTTGGCTTCTATATTTTTATGAGTCGTGCAGAAGCACGTGGAGATAAACCGTTTATTCTTTTTGTTCGTCGTCTGGCAGCACTCTTATTGTTCGGTATTTTACACATCGTTACCTGGTTTGGAGATATTCTGTTCTATTATGCTATTTTGGGCTTTGCATTGATACCTTTTTATCGCAGATCAGCGAAAACCATACTGATCTGGTCAATGGGACTCTTTGCTGTAACAGTATTAGCTAGTGGAATTGCGGCTGTGCAAACATATCTTGGTAGTCCAGTGCCAGAGTTTATCCGCTCATTTAAGAGCGATACTTTTGCCATTTTGGGGATGTTTTTACTGGGACTTTATGTAGGGAAACAAAATATTGTAGCGGAAGTAGATAAGCATGTACACCTGCTGAAACGTACACAGCTTATTACATTCGTACTGAGTATCATTCCTTTTGTAGGGATTCTGTGGTGCCATTTTACAGATAACCCGCTACAAGAAATACTCCAGCCATTTTTCTCCCGCATGGATACTTATCCAATGGCTTTGTTATACATGAGTAGTTTGTTCCTTCTATTACGCAATGAGCGAGTGGCTACGATGTTAAAACCATTTGCTAATTACGGACGCCTAGGGTTAACCTCTTATTTCACACAAAATATCATTGGGTCTGTGATCATTTCTCTATTTGGTTGGTCAAATGGCTATACATTAGTTCAGTCCTTCTACATGGCGATGATCATCCTTGTTGTTCAATTGATCATAAGTAATCTGTATTTCTTGAAGTTCAAGCAGGGGCCGTTAGAGTTTATCTGGAGAAAGCTGACGTACGGTTTTAAACGTAAGGACAAAGCAACAGCTTAATTCTATGGAAAATCAAAAACAACCATTGCATAGCAGGATAAGCAATGGTTGTTTTTTGTATCTCTAAACAATATGTCTTTTTAATTTTTGCAAAAAGTGAGAGCGAACAATGAGAAAATAAACAAGCTGAAGTACAAAGAAAATCAGGATGCTTACAATTGATGTTTTAAAAATCGAAACGAAGGTGCCGCTGGAATACACCTTTTGAAGACCGACTAAAGCTACTGACGTGTGTACGATAGCCAATGTGAATGGAACAAAGAAGAGCAGGGCGATTTGGACAGTCATGCTTTTTTGCCATTCTTCTATGGATAAGCCAATCTTAGAGATTGTTTGATAATATTGTTTATCCCGATCAAGATCCATATAAAGTCGGAAGTATAAAAAGCTTCCTGCACAAACATAAAATATAACGGCTACAAATAAACCGATAAATAACGCACTGCCAACGGCCCGCTTTGCTTCAGCATAGTAGGCATCACGAACTAAAGGATGTTGGTCCTGGGCTAGCTTTTGGTTGATTTCTTTTGAGAAGGCTACCGCCTCTTTATTGATAGGGCCTCCCTTTCTCCACTTATGAACCACATAGCCTACAACCGTATAGTTAGAGGAGGCCTTTTTCTTCAGATAGGCAAAGTCTTCATCGGATACAGCTAATGTGTTCCATTGGTAAGAAAGGACTGGCTTGTCTATCTTTTGTACCAAGCGAAAAGGCTTGCCGTCTTTCGCAAGAAGGTCAGGAATGCCATCCTCGGGTAAATAGCTTGCTCTAATCCAAAGAGCCTCCCCCTTCTTAATTTGATACGTTTCACGATCTAGCAGTGCTGCTATTTGATTATAAGCTGATATCTTTATTACATCTGCACGTGCTACTGGCTTAGAAAAATATAAATCCTCGACCTCGACTCGTTCATAGTTTACATGGTAATTGGCTAGATGATCCTCAATGATTTGTGTAGATTTTTTACCCTCAAGCTTCTCATCGTGGTAGTACTTATACTCGATTGTCAGTGGAAGCGTATCCTTGACCATACCAAGTATACCTAGGACACTGATCAATGCTCCTGCCGAAGTAAAGGCGACAGTGGAGACAATGGTTACCATGAAAAACATCTGGGCATTATCCTTAATGCGATATGCTAGATCGGACAGCCAAATAATTCGGGTTCCACGCCAGTAGAGAATGGGTCTTTTTTTTACCCAATTAATCAGGAATGCTCCAAACTGGGAGTAGAAGAAGTAAGTACCGACACAGGTTAAGAGGATGACTATAAACATCCACCTTATAACCTCAAAGATATCGTTTTTAAGGGTAAACGTAATATAGTAGGCTGATCCAATGCAAAGGATAGAGAAAAGAGCTAAAATAACCGATCCCTTAGGCTCCTTTTTCGGTTTGCGTGATTCATCAAGTAAAACCTTGATACTCCGGTGCTTCGTTGTAAATAGAGTGAAAAAAGAAATAAGCAAAAAGGCAGTATAAAAGGAAACGATCGTAAGTAAAAGAGCTTCAGTTGGTATATAAAATGGTATTTCATCCATATCAAGAATGGCTGAAGCGAATATGAAGAAGGATTTGGAGAATAGCAGACCAAATCCAATGCCAACCGCCATGGATAACGTGACTAACAGCAGGTTTTCCATAAATATCATGAAGTTTATCTGCCAGCGGGAAATACCAAGTATAGATAAAACGGCAAATTCTTTTTTCCGCATCTTAAGAAAAATATTCGTGGAGTACCAGATGAAAGCAAAGGAAAAGCAAAAGATGATTACTTCGGCTGCGGTCATCCCATTAACCACCAAGTAATGTAGACCTTCTGTAGTCGTTCCTGGATGATAAATGAACATGCCGTAGGTAAAATAAATCATGATGACAAACGTAACACTTAAAAAATACGCCAGATAGAACCTGAATTTACGACGTACATTAGTGGCGATGAATTGTAGAAAGGTCATAGGTACTTCCCCCTAAAAGCGCCAGAACATCTAAGATTTGCTGGAAGAACACCTGACGGCTTTCTCCGCGTTGAATTTCATTATATAGTGTGCCATCCTTGATAAATAAAACGCGATCACAGTAACTAGCAGCTACAGGATCGTGAGTCACCATCATCATCGTGGTTTTTTTGGTAGCATTAATGTTTTGCAGGGTTTCCATGACGATACGGGTTGATTTGGAGTCCAGATTACCCGTAGGCTCGTCTGCTAATAAAAGGGAGGGCGAATGGATGATGGCTCTCGCAATGGCGGCACGCTGGTTTTGCCCCCCTGACACCTCGTAGGGACGCTTTTGTAAAATGTGATTAATTTCTAGCTGAGTAGCGATTTCATCCAATTTCTGTTTCATTTCAGGAACCTTGTAAAAATCAAGCGCGAGCGGCAATAAGATATTTTCGCCCAGTGTCAATGTATCTAATAGGTTAAAATCCTGAAACACAAAGCCTAGATTACGTCTGCGAAACACCGCTAGCTTTGATTTTTTGATCTTATGAGGATTTTCACCATTTAAGAGAATGTCTCCAGTGGTGGGGATATCAATTGTGGCAATAAGGTTTAATAGGGTCGTTTTTCCGCTCCCTGACGGCCCCATGATAGCAATAAACTCTCCCTCTTCTATGTGGAAGTTCACGTCGGTTAAAGCGCGATAGGGAATTTTCCCCCCGTATATTTTGCTGACGTTTGTTACCTGAAGAAGTCCCATGTCACACATACACCTCCATTACGTATCGTTATTCCGGTCAAGAGTCGCGTTTAGAGTATCATTTGGTTAGGTGTCAGTCAAGCTGAGCGTCGTATCATCGTTTTATCATCAGACTCTCATGAGTTTATAACGGTTCAAGCATGTTATTAGTGCCTGTATTAGCATATATTGGTATAGGCAGGAAGCGATAAAGAACATTTTACATCGTTATAAATAGAAGGAAAAATATAGTGGGGGTGCCGATCATGAAACTATTGAAATATGGCGCGGTGTTACTTCTAAGTGTGGCTATGGCTGGATGCTCGGTAATGGCAAAGGAATCTGAGCTACAAAGACCGGCAAGTATATCTGAGAAAAAAGAGATCGTTGATTTATCCAAAATGGAAGTGAAGGAATTTTTTCCAAACGACGAAGGTACGTTTATCCTGCGTGATGTGGAGAAAAATTCGACCTTTATTTTTAATGAAGAGAGAGCAAAACAACCGCAAGCACCTGAGTCTACTTTTAAAATCATGAATGCTCTAATAGGTCTTCAAGTAAAAGCAGTGGACGATGAATATACGGTGAAGCGCTGGGATGGCGTGAAGCGCGATCTTGACGTCTGGAACAAGGATCATACGCTTGGTTCGGGGATGCGCTATTCAACAGTCTGGTACTATCAACAGCTAGCTCGCGATATTGGTGCAGAACGCATGAAGGAATGGTTACATAAAGCCGCCTATGGGAATCAGGATATCAGCGGTGGAATTGATAAATTTTGGCTAAACAGTACCTTAAAGATCACACCTCTGGAGCAGGCAGATTTCTTAGAAAAACTGTATAAAGAACAATTGCCGTTTGACAAGCAGGTAATGAAGACTGTGAAACGCATGATGATCCAGCAGGATGAGGACTTGTACACGCTTTACGGAAAAACAGGGACACGCAATACACCAGCAGTTGGTTGGTTTGTAGGGTTTGTTAAGATAGAGGGACATCCTTATATTTTTGTTACCAATGTGAATGGGGAAGGAAGTTCCTCAGGAGTAAAGGCTAAAAATATTACATTGCAAATCCTCAAAAAATATAACATGCTCCCAACACCATCCCAGAACAAATAGGATGAAAAAGGGAAAGAACAAGGGCTGCAAACCAAGCAGCTCTTGTTGACGTATAAGAATCGTTTATAATAGAGTGAAGGATTAACTGTTATTTGGAGTGATATCATGTTGGGAGTAGAAGCATATCTCTTCATTAAAAAGGGAGATTCCAACCAGACGACGGTCAAAAAATTCATTACAGAGACCGAATGCACAATTGGTAGACGTGGGGCGACGTATCAACCTGATTTATCTTTTACCAGTTTATTTATATCAAGACAGCACGCTGTCATCCGCCAAGAAAAAAATCAGTACGTTCTTTATGACTTAAACAGCAAACATGGCACGGAGGTAAATGGGCAACCGCTCCAAAATGCCCCGCATGTTTTACAATACGGAGATCGTATTTCATTGGCAAAGGGAGAGGCAGAATTTATTTTCTTTACATTGGAAAATGACTTGGATGTAACCCGGGAGTTTATTCGACCATTGGGTGCTAGTAAGGATCAGGCGGTGGAACAGACTGAGCCAGCTGCAGGCAATGGGAGTGCGGATGTGAAGGGCTTAACCATCAATGTGGAGAGAAGAGAAATCCTGCTGGATGGAGTTCGTCTTTATTTATCGGGAAAAGATATTGATCTGTTGATGCTCATGTACGAGCGTGTAAATCAAGCTGTTAGCTATGATGAGATGAAAGTACATGTATGGCCAGAACGGTCATCTACAGTGGATGGATTGCCAGATGTAGGTCGAGCCGAGATTAATGCATTGGTTTACCGTTTACGTAAAAGGTTGGGTGAGTACGGTGATAAAATTATCACCATACCACGGTATGGTTATATGTTGGACTTATAAAAACCAGAAAAGCCAGAAGACAAAACAGAGCAATTCCTTTCTGATAAGAGAGGGAGGTCTGTTGTTGTTCTTCTGGCTTTTTTGCTATGTCCCATTTTGATGGGACGAAGGGTTGTCTCATGTAAATATGAGCGATTTATCAGCGATCTAATGATGGAACAATATGTTTCTTGGATGACGTATGACCTATCTTTAGAAGGAAGGAGTGGATTTATCATGAAAAGAATACTCTTTTTTTCTATCGTTGGAGTTCTTCTTGCTGTAGGAGGAATTTTTATTTACGCCCATTTGATGGAAGATGATCCTCGTGTTGTAAAGGATCGGGCAGAAAAACGTTTTGAGGAGTATCTGGACAACTGGGGTAAACAGGATTTTGCCCAAATGTATGAGCAACTAGCTTTGGATACAAAGAAAAAAATGACAAAGGCTGCATTTATAAGCCGCTATGAAACCATTTATAACGGAATGGAAGCCAATCATCTACAAGTGAAGGATACCTCAATGGGACGTGAATCCATCACGAAAAATGAGGAGCTTCACCTGCCCTACCAAGTTAGCATGAATACAGTCGCTGGTCCTCTTACTTTTACACATAAGCTAACGATGGTACGTGAAAATCAGAGTGGAAAAAAAGATTGGTATATCAAATGGAATGAATCCCTCATTTTTCCTAGCATGAAGGAGAAAGATAAGGTGAGGGTCCAAACCATCCTGCCGCAGCGAGGGGAAATTGTAGATCGTAATGGGATCTTATTAGCTACAACAGGAGTCGCTTATGAAGTGGGGCTAATACCTGAAAAATGGGAAAAGAATTCAGACGATCAGAAACAAAAAACAGCCGTTCTATTAGATATGACCGTAGAACAAATTGCGGCGAAACGAAATGCAAAATGGGTGAAGCCAGAGTTATTTGTTCCATTAGCAACGCAAGCTAAGGAAGACGATCGCTTAGATCAATTGGAAAAGATCGAGGGCTTGATGATACGTAAGAAACAGGTGCGTTATTATCCTTATCGTCAGGCTACTGCTCATTTAATCGGTTATATCGGCAGTATGAATGAAGAGCAATGGAAGCTATACGAGCCAAAAGGTTATCGTGCTACGGATTTGGTTGGGAAGGCGGGTGTGGAGCAGGTCTATGAGGAACAATTACACGGTACGCCAGGTGCGCGAATTATTATAGCGGATGAGCAGGGACAGGAAAAGGAAGTGCTAGCAAAAAAACTAGCACAGGATGGGCAGAAGCTCGCATTAACCATTGATGCTGATCTACAGTTTGCAATCTATGAGGAAATGAAGAATGATGCGGGGACAGCGGCGGCTATTCATCCGCTTACTGGAGAAGTGCTGGCGATGCTAAGTACACCAGCGTATGATCCTAACGCGTTTATCAGAGGATTATCCAATAAGGAATGGATCAGGCTAAATGACGATCCAGCTAAACCACTACTTAATCGGTTTGCTATTGGATTTGCACCGGGTTCAACCTTTAAGCCTATTACGGCGGCGATTGGACTTGAACAAGGAAGTATCCAGCCTGAGCAAGGCATGACTGTCAAGGGATTACATTGGCAAAAGGATTCCTCATGGGGGAAATACGAGGTAACGCGAGTGAAAGACCCACATAGCCCCGTTACGTTAGAAAAAGCCCTCGTGTATTCCGATAATATTTATTTTGCGCAAGCGGCACTACAGATGGGGCAGCAGGTTTTCTTAGAAGGAGCAAAAAAGTTTGGTATAGGTGAAAATTTGCCGCTTACCTATCCGTTAAGGAAATCAAAAATAGCTAATCAGGATATCAGAAACGAAATTCAGCTAGCTGATTCTGGATATGGGCAAGGAGAAGTAACGATGACACCTCTTCATCTGGCGTTGACCTATAGCGCATTTGTAAATGAGGGAAATATAGTCTACCCCGCTTTAACCCAGCAGGAGATGAAGCCGCAAGCCTTTTGGAGGGAAAATGTAATGTCGAAAGAGACAGCAGCATTGATTAAAGCTGACCTGATTCAAGTCATGGAAAATTCTCAAGGAACAGGACGGTTTGCAAAACCATCAGGTATCCGTGTGGCAGGAAAAACGGGAACAGCCGAGTTAAAGGCGAGAAAAGGTGAGGATGGGTTGGAGTATGGCTGGATGGCTATGTTTAATGTAGATAAGCCAAAGCTATTACTAACGATGATGATAGAAAATGTAAAAGGTCGAGGTGGAAGTCATTATCTTGATCCCAAGGTTAAACGAATTTTTGCGCAGGAAATTGGTAGAGATTCCTAGTGAAAAGACAGCAGAAAGATAAGGAGAGCCTTTTGTGGATAAAGCAGAACAAAAACTGCATCAGGAACAGCGCTTAAAGCGTATGCAATGGATTTTTCTGATTACCTTCTTTTTATTTTCCGCGATTATTCTGCGATTGGCTCAATTACAGATTATAGAGGGGAGCGAGTTTGAAAAGGTACTAAGCTCTCGCTCCCTCAAAAAAGACCCCATTCCGGCAGTTCGCGGCGATATTTATGATCGTAATGGCAAGTTGCTGGTACATAGCAGAGCTTCATTTACAGCAGTTTTTCATGAACCAGAGGGTATAAAGCAGCGGGAGATTATCGAATTAGCCAAGAAGCTTGAAAAAGTTCTCCGAGGAATGACACAAAGCGCAATTATTAAAAAGCTGGATGTAGGCTTCACCTGGGAGAATGGGCAGCGGAAAAACATTGCTCGCAATGCCCCAAAGTATATGGAAAAAGAAATTAAGTATGACCTGACACCAGAGGAAATTGCTTATTTAGAGGAGCATCGGGGAGATTTGCCAGGGGTAGATGTGGTAACGAAATCGATCAGAGAATACGATACCAAACAAATAGCTGTACAAACGATTGGCTACGTTCGTCCTTATCATGTAGCCCAAAATTTGAA
Source organism: Brevibacillus sp. SKDU10 (assembly GCF_001645205.1). NCBI lineage: Bacteria > Bacillati > Bacillota > Bacilli > Caryophanales > Paenibacillaceae > Brevibacillus > Brevibacillus sp. SKDU10. The sequence goes on from NZ_LSSO01000162.1 coordinate 64,049, forward strand.
CAGTTCGTTTTATAAAACAGAGCAGGAGAATTATCTTCCTGATCAATTGGTTGGATTAGACGGAATCGAGCGTAGCTATGAAAAGGAACTACGCGGAAAGAATGGCTATCGCTTATATGAGGTGGCGGCCGATCAGTCCGTACAACGCGAGCTAAAGAAAGAGGCTCCCATACGTGGTCAAAGTCTCTATCTAAACATTGATGAGCGTGTACAGTTAGAAATTAGAGATTTCATTAAAGACTTCCTCCCCAAGCTAAGAGGAAGTGTTTCATTAGCTTCTGGAGCGAAAACAGCTTATGTGGTAGCGATGGAAGTGGATACCGGTAAGGTAGTTTCGATGGTCAGCTATCCCGAGTATGATCCTAATGTTTGGGTGCATGGTCCAGATCAGGCTACTTATGAGCAAATGAAATACTCTGTTACTAATGGGACGATTCGTGAAGCTCCTTACGATGTTCGACCATTAACAGGCCCTTCAGCGGAACAGGAAAATAATAAACACCCCAAATCAATCGTACCCTCCGGCTCTGTGATGAAACCCATTACAGTATTGCTAGGGTTACAAGAGGGCATCATTACGCCGAGCGATCAATGGACCGATCCGGTTACGTACTACTATGGTCGAGGGAACGATCGAATAAAAAACGATAACGGTCATAATTACGGTGTCCTCAATCCAGTAAAGGCGATAGCTAAATCCTCGAATACGTATATGGCACGCATTGGAGAAGGTGTTGCCAAAAAGGAGGGTAACAGAGCAGTTTTGCAGTTGCAGGAGTACTATCATCAATTTGGTTTGGGCGTGTTGACGGAAGTGGACCTACCGAGTGAGAATAAGGGCAAAGAGGATTATCTAGTTATGAATCAAAACTATGGGCCACTGGCTGCAATGGTACAAGCCTCCTTTGGACAACAGGTTCGAGCCACGACAGTTCAACTAGCTCAATACGCCGCGACTTTAGCTAATAATGGCGTTCGACTACAGCCTCAGCTTATCGATAAAATCGTAGATGAAAAAGGAAACATTGTGTTTCGACCCAAGCCTAAGGTTCTAAATAAAATCGAGCAACCGCAAGTACATTGGGATATTTTACGCAATGGAATGATACAGGTAACACAACCAGGCGGAACCTCTGTCAATGCATTTCGAGGCCTTCCCTATCAGGTAGCAGCCAAGACAGGTACATCTGAACAGGATATTTATGTACCTGTCACTTCGACGAATTCAATCGGGAAATCTATTACGAAATGGCACAAACACGCAAGGGTCAATAATGGTGTCATTATCGCCTATGCACCTGCGGACAAACCGAAGCTAGCAGTAGCAGTGGTTGTACCAGAGGGCGGTTATGGAGGGCGCTCTGCATCAAATATTAGTCGAGCGGTGTTTCAAGCATACGATAAATACGTGGGGTTAAAATGAGAAGCTGATGAAAGCTGGCATTTGCACAGCAGGAGTAAAAGCCTGGCAATGCTGGCTTTTTTCTTTTTGTACATAAAAGCAGTATAGATGTGAAACTTTTTTCCGATTTTTTGTAACTAATAGGTTGTAATAAAGATCAGCATGCTTGATTGAAATAAGCAAAGCTGGGGTACTTTATTTTGCCTTCTGATTAGAATTGCTTGGCACAGTCCTTCTCCCTGTAATAAGATATGTCATAATAATATAAAATTTCGTGAGTTATGTATAATCATAGGAAGGATGAGGAGAAGGTGCAGCATAAAAATAAGACAGTGGTGAAAGCATTAGATTTACTTTCTCTATTTCTTACTCATCCACATTTAACGTTAGCTCAATTAGTAGAATTAACCGATAAGCCAAAGACCTCTGTGCATCGTATGGTCGGGTCACTTGAAGAGATGGGATTCCTTCGTAAGGACGAGGAGGGGCGGTATGCGCTTGGGTTAACCTTTCTACAGTATGGTCAACTAGTGTCCGATCGGTTAGATATTCGCCAAATAGCTCTTCCCTGGATGAATCAGCTAAGAGAGGAGATGGGGGAAGCTGTTCATCTTATTATGAAGGATGGACTGGATGCCATTTATGTCGAGAAGCTAGATACCAAGCATCCGGTGCGATTGTATACGAAAGTAGGGAGGCGCTCTCCTTTGTATGCGGGGGCCTGTTCACGAATTATTTTAGCGTTTCTTCCGTTTGCAGAGGTTGAAGAATATCTGGAAAACGTCCGATTTGAGCGTATTGCGAAAGGGACCATTACGAACGGCAAGGAGCTATTGGAAAAACTGGAAGAGTCTCGTCAAGATTATTATACGATCAGTTACTCGGAATTAGAGAACGAGACTGTCTCCGTGGCGGCTCCTATTTTTGATCATCGGGGCAAACTAATAGCTGGTCTTAGTGTTGCAGGTCCTGAGGTGCGCTTTCAGCCTGATAAACTACCTTTGCTAATTAAAGAAACAATGGAGACAGCCGAGCGAATCTCGCGTGCGCTTGGTGGGCAAAGAGAGTATCCGCGGCATCGATGGACCCAACTGGCATAGCTTTCACTAGACTTTTGATAAAGATGATAGAAGAAGAATAACAAAACTACCTAGCGATTTGTTGGGTAGTTTTTTCTGTAAATTGCTTCTTGTCAATCTATTAAACTAAATCTATAATGAGTAAAAATATAAAAAATGGAACGATTATTCCGAATTTCGGAACGAGTAACGCTGGCATTTCCAGGTATCACAATGTACAAGTCAAAGGGAGGGGAAGCAATGTATCGCGTAGATTTGAATTGTGATTTGGGAGAGAGCTTTGGTGCGTACCAGATGGGGAACGATGAAGAGATTCTTGCATGTATCAGCTCGGCAAATATCGCTTGCGGTTATCATGCAGGAGATCCATCTACCATGCGTCAGACCGTTTACATGGCTCTGGAAAAAGGAGTAGCGATTGGAGCACATCCAGGGTTGCCCGATTTAATCGGCTTTGGCCGCCGTACGATGGACATTTCGCCACGTGAGGCACATGATATGGTGCTATACCAGATAGGAGCCCTACATGCCTTTGTGAAAGCGCAGGGGGGTGTTCTGCATCATGTGAAGCCGCATGGAGCCTTGTACAATATGGCGGCACAAAGTGAGAGCTTGGCCGAAGCGATTGCAGAAGCCGTATATAGCTTGGGTTCAGAATTAATTTTGTACGGGCTATCGGGAAGCCGATTGCTTAAGGCAGCCGAAAAGCTTGGATTACGCAGTGCCCATGAGGTATTTGCTGATCGCACCTATCAAAGCGATGGATCACTTACCTCCCGCCGACAGCCCAATGCCGTTTTAACTGACACGGATGCAGCGGTCAGCCAAGTAATTCGAATGGTTAAAGAAGGGAAAGTTACCTCACAGCAAGGAACAGATGTTAGGATTCAAGCGGATACCGTCTGCATTCACGGTGATGGAGCTCATGCGCTATCCTTTGCCAGACAGATCCGATCACAATTGGAAAACGAGCAGATCAGAGTTGAAACTGTGGGACATCAAGCGTAAGGCTACGTACAAGAGTAAACAAAAATGTTTTACCAAATAGAGATAAACAGGTAGATTCCATGAGATAAAGGGAGGCTGTACATGTTATCACTGATCGGAATTTTAATTGTTATTGTCGGATTTGCTTTGCGCTTTAATCCACTACTCGTTGTTACAGTGGCAGGGATTGCTACGGGACTTGCAGGGAATTTATCGTTTGAACAAATCTTAATTACATTTGGAGAAGCTTTTGAAAAGAACCGCTATTTATCGTTGTTTATTTTAACGCTACCAATTATTGGTCTTTTAGAACGATACGGGCTAAAGGAACAGTCACAGCGATTAATTCGCAAAGTAAAAGCGGCTACTACGGGTCGATTGCTGATTTTGTATCTATTTGTACGAGAAGTGACTGCCATGCTAGGACTAACCAGCTTAGGTGGACATGCTCAGATGGTTCGTCCGTTGGTAGCGCCGATGGCAGAAGGAGCAGCCGAGAACAAACACGGTCAATTGCCTAAAGAGTTAAGCGACAAAATTAAGGCTCAATCAGCAGCTACGGATAATATTGGTTTATTTTTTGGAGAAGACATTTTTATTGCTTTTGGAGCCGTCCTATTGATGCATGGCTTCTTCCAACAAAACGGCATCTCACTTGAACCTCTTCATATAGCAGTATGGGGGATTCCAACTGCAATTGCGGCCTTCCTGATTCATGGCACAAGATTATATTTATTTGATGGAAAAATCAGAAGATACATGGAAGAAAGCAAACAACTGCGCAAAAGTGCGTAGTATTACATGGAAGGGAAGGTGACCGCTATGTTCATCCAGTTAGATTTTATCTATTATCTTGCCGGCGTGTTTCTTGTCATTATTTCTATTTTAGCGTTAAGAGATAAAAGTAATCCCCGTCGTTTTACCACCTCCCTTTTCTGGGCCTTATTTGCCTTTTCCTTTTTAGGAGGCAAGCTAGTATCTTCTTTGGTCATGGGCATCATTGTGCTGCTAATGGCGCTTATTGCTGGTTTGGGCGGAGTGCGTTTGGGAACGTATCAGCAAACAACGGATGAACAAAGAGAGGCTAGCGCCAAACGTTTTGGGAATCGTTTGTTTATTCCCGCCCTATTGATCCCGGTTGTAACCGTAATTGGTAGTGTTTTATTGAAAAATGCCAAAATAGGCGAAATATTTTTACTCGATCAGCAGAACGTTACGCTGGTGAGCTTAGGAGTCGCTTGTTTAGTCTCGTTAGTGGTAGCGATGAGCATTACCAAGACAAAAGGTATTCAGCCAGTAAAAGAGTCGCGTCGTTTGCTGGATGCGATCGGCTGGGCTGCTGTCCTGCCGCAAATGCTAGCCACATTGGGAGCATTGTTTGGAGCCGCAGGAGTGGGCACAGTGATCGCTGATCTAGTAAGTTCTGCGATTCCGGTGGATAATCGTTTCCTAGTTGTCGTTGCATATGTATTGGGGATGGCCTTGTTCACGATGGTAATGGGGAATGCATTTGCGGCCTTTCCTGTCATGACTGCTGGGATTGGGCTACCCTTGTTGGTGCAAATGCACGGTGGAAGCCCGGCCGTGTTAGGAGCAATTGGTATGTTTTCTGGGTATTGTGGCACGTTGCTTACTCCGATGGCAGCCAATTTTAATATTGTTCCGGCGGCTCTATTAGATTTGCCTGATAAAAATGCGGTGATAAAAGCGCAGGCTCCGACTGCTTTATTGCTGTTAGGAATTAATATCTTTCTAATGTACTATTTGCTGTTTTAGGAGGAATATCATGGTGAAGAAAGTTTTGTTAACCGGTTTTGATCCTTTTGGCGGGGAACAAATCAATCCTGCATGGGAAGCAGTGCAACAATGCCACAAGCTTGATATTCCTAATGTTGAGGTAATCATCAAACAAATTCCCACTGTCTTTCATCGTTCTCTGGAGGTCTTGGAGAGCAGCATGGCCGAAGTGCAGCCTGATGTCGTGATTTGTGTCGGACAGGCAGGCGGACGCCCAGACATCACGGTAGAACGGGTAGCGATTAATGTAGACGATGCCCGCATTCCAGATAATGAGGGGAATCAACCAATCGATCAGCCCATTATAGAAGAAGGTCCGGTAGCTTACTGGTCTACGCTGCCAATCAAATCTATTGTCAAAGAGGTTCGTTTGGCAGGGATTCCTGCCTCCGTTTCTCAGACAGCCGGTACATTTGTTTGTAATCATCTCTTTTATGGGTTAGCTCATCTGATAGCTACGCGTTTTACAAGGACAAAAGGCGGCTTTATTCATATTCCCTATTTACCTGAACAGGCCGTTCGGTTTTCTGGACAGCCAAGCATGGGCTTGATGAGCGTGAAAAAGGCTTTGGAGGTTATCGTTCGTACCAGTGTAGGAGTCGAGCAGGATATTAAGGCGATAGAAGGACAGATCAGTTAGAGAGAAATGGTAGAGGTGATCAGGTGCAACAGCCAGATAAACAGATAGAAGGACAAGCGATCAAGCAAAAATGGTCTGTTCAGATTCTACCGCTGGGAGATGCAGCAGTGCTGGTGCAATTCCAATTAGCGGATAATGAGGATGCGGATATTTACCAGCTTGTACAGGCTTTTGCTACTCATATCGAACAACATCCGTTTCCCGGCATGATTGAATTTGTACCGGCTTTTACAAGCGTGGCGATTTATTATGATCCTATCATGGTTAAACAGGTAGTGAACCAACAGACAAACAGCACCGCGTATGAGATCGTAGTGAATAAAGTAAATGGGATGTTAGCAGGGCATACAAGCCAGCTCGAACGACAATCACGATTAATTGAGATTCCAGTCTGCTACGGGGGAGAATATGGGCCAGATTTAGAAGAGGTAGCCAAATATCATCAGATTACTCCAGAAGAAGTTATTCGTATTCACTCGTCAGCTTCGTATAAGGTTTACATGATCGGTTTTGCACCTGGGTTCCCGTACCTGGGAGGAATGTCCACTGAAATAGCTACGCCAAGGAGAGCTTCTCCACGCTTACAGATTCCTGTTGGCTCAGTAGGTATTGGCGGAGAGCAGACGGGGGTCTATCCAATCGAAACCCCGGGTGGTTGGCAGTTGATCGGTCGGACTCCTCTTGCGTTGTTTCGTGCCAAGCAGAACCCGCCTAGTTACTTACGAGCAGGTGATACAGTTCGTTTCCGCCCGATTACCCAACAGGAATATCTGGAATGGGGAGGGGAACAGTCATGAGCATACGTGTAATCAAACCGGGATTACTCACATTAATTCAAGATCAAGGGCGGTTTGGATTTCGAAAATATGGGGTTGTGACTAGCGAAGCGATGGACCCTTTAGCCTTACGGATTGCCAACATGCTAGTGGGCAATTCAGAGCAGCTTGCAACTTTAGAAATGACGCTTACAGGAGCAGAGTTAGCTTTTGAGCACGATAGCCTTATTGCAATTACAGGAGCAGATTTGTCTTTTACGATCAATGGTGAACGTTTACCTATGTGGCGTCCTATTTTTATCAGTGCGGGTACAGTCATGAAAGGTGGAGGCTGTCGGACGGGCTGTCGCGCTTATGTAGCTGTTGCAGGCGGTATTGAGGTTGAGCAGGTGCTAGGCAGCCGCAGTACATATGCTCGTGCCGGAATGGGAGGCTATCAGGGCAGAAGCTTGCAGGCAGGTGATTATCTATCAGTAGGTGAGCAAGCTGATGTGACGCGGGCTTTTCTAAAGAATTGGCACCAGAGGTTAGCGAAGAAGACATCTGTGGAAAGTTGGGCAAGTGTGGATTGGAGTGTTAGTGCCGAATGCCTAGCAACGTACCGAAGAAATCCGCAAGTGCGCATTAGTCGGGGAACCCATTTTTCCTTGTTTACCTCAGAGAGCCAACAGAATTTATTTCATTCCTCCTATAAAATCACACCTCAATCTGATCGCATGGGGTATCGTCTTCAAGGAGCTGTTCTTCAATTGGCAGAACCGATTGAATTATTATCGGAGGCTGTAGCCTTTGGGACCATTCAGGTACCGGCAGAGGGGTATCCCATTATTTTGCTTGCCGATCGGCAGACGACAGGAGGCTATCCGCGGATTGGTCAGGTAGCTACAGTCGATTTACCAATTCTGGCGCAGATGAGACCCGGGGAGGAGATCTTGTTTACAGAGATAAGCAGGGACGAATCGGAACAGCTATTGATAGAGCGGGAACAATTTATTATTGAGCTGCGGCAGGGAATCCATTTGCAAATGAAACGGTAGTCATTGTGTTTATTCCTTTACGAAACGCTCGTTTTCACATCTAAGCATATTCTTGTGCATGTCGCAGGAAATATGCTTTTTTTATTTAATTCCAACTTGACAGATAGGAATTATGTGATTAAACTCAAATACAAAGTTTCCTAATTTTTGGTGTCTATCAAAAAGGTGGAACAGGCATGAAGGGGGCAAACGGTATGTCTGAACAGCAGGCAAGTCGACAAGACCTATGGATGCAGAAAATTTCAGATGCTTTGAAAGGTATTGAGTATGGCTCCGTGCATATTACGATTCATGATTCGAACATTACACAAATTGAGCGAGTAGAGCGTCATCGTTATTCGCTGGAAAAGAAAGAATTTTCGAAAAAACAAAAAGGATAGAGTGCCGATCGGACAACCGAAGGCTCCTTACGTTCGCCAGTGGAGAGTGAACGGGAGGAGTCTTTTTTGTATATAAGCACAACATGCCTTATTGGACGATTAGAGAAGATGAAGGGGGTAACTCAATGAAAATAAGCACTACAACCATAACCAAAGCAACATTTTTAAGCAGTAAAAAGCGACTGAGGTGGCTAACCTGTTTTCTTTCCGGCAGCTTGGCGCTTGTACTGGCTGGGTGCGGAGGGGGAGCATCCTCGACAGGCTCAGAAGATAAGGGAGCCAAAACAGCAGGTACTGCTACAACTGCTTCTAGCAATAATCAATCCTCCTCAAAGCCAATTGAGCTGCTAAATGTCTCCTATGATCCGACACGTGAATTTTATCAGGATTATAATAAAAGCTTTGCTGATTACTGGAAAAATAAAACAGGCCAAACCGTGACCATAAAGCAATCACATGGTGGCTCGGGCAAGCAATCCCGCTCGGTTATTGATGGGTTGGAAGCTGATGTTGTCACGCTGGGTCTCGCATATGACATTGATGCGATTGCAAAAAAGGGACTGATTCAAAAGGAATGGCAATCACGCTTGGAACAAAAAAGCTCGCCATACACCTCTACCATTGTGTTTCTTGTCCGTAAGGGTAATCCAAAGCAGATTAAGGATTGGAGCGATCTGCTAAAACAAGACGTTCAAGTAATAACCCCTAATCCAAAAACCTCAGGAGGGGCAAGATGGAACTACTTAGCCGCTTGGGGCTATGCCAAACAGCTCAACCACAACAGTGACGAAAAGGCTAAAGAATTTGTACAGCAGGTATTCAAGCAGGTGCCTGTTCTAGATTCAGGAGCGCGCGGTTCCACAACGACTTTTGTAGAGCGGGGGATTGGCGATGTACTTCTTGCTTGGGAAAATGAAGCGTTTTTGGCTATCAATGAAATCGGGAAGGACAAAGTGGAGATTGTCGTACCCTCCGTCAGTATTTTAGCAGAGCCGCCAGTGACCGTTGTAGATAAAATCACTGAGAAAAAAGGAACGAAAGAGGTAGCAGAGGCTTATGTAAAATACTTGTATTCGGAGGAAGGGCAGAAAATGGCAGCTCAGAACTTTTACAGACCACGAGTAGAGTCGGTAGCCAAAGCATATGCGAATCAATTTCCTCCTATCAAGCTCTTCACAATTGAAGAGATAGCTGGAAATTGGCAAGAAGCTCACCAAGCTCATTTTGCCGATGGGGGAATTTTTGATCAAATCTATCAGCCATAATCGGTAACAGACGTAACTGACACAAGGTGGTGTAAAAATGAAAAACATCCGGAAACAGTCGAGTATCATACCGGGATTCGGTCTATCGCTAGGGTATACGGTTGTCTATGTGAGCCTTCTTGTGCTGTTTCCTTTATCTGTGCTTGTGCTATCGACTAGCTCCCTTAGCTGGGATCAATTTCTATCTATTGTACTTGCTGACCGAGTGATAGCATCCTATAAGCTTAGTTTTTTAGCCGCTCTAGGGGCCGCCTTAGTAAATACAGTGTTTGGCTTACTGATCGCTTGGGTACTGGTTCGTTATCGCTTTCCTGGTAAAAAAATTCTGGATGGACTAGTTGATCTGCCCTTTGCCCTGCCCACTGCGGTAGCTGGTATTTCGCTTACAGCGGTCTATGCACCTAATGGTTGGATCGGTCAATATATTGAGCCACTGGGTATTAAGGTTGCCTTTACTTCACTTGGGGTTACGGTTGCCTTCATCTTTATCGGAATTCCGTTCGTGATCCGCACTGTTCAACCTGTATTGCATGATGTGGATCGGCAAATGGAAGAGGCGGCCGCGAGTCTGGGTGCCAATCGCTGGATTACGTTTTGGCGGGTTATTTTCCCTCAGCTCGTACCTGCCTTGCTGACAGGGTTCACGTTAGCCCTAGCTAGAGCAGTTGGGGAGTATGGATCTGTTGTATTCATATCAGGAAATATGCCGATGAAAACGGAAATAACTCCGCTTTTAATCATGACAAAGCTGGAGCAGTTTGATTATGCAGGTGCAACAGCAATTGCTTCGGTCATGCTTCTGCTATCATTTGTTATTCTGCTTTTGATCAATATCCTACAGTGGTGGAGTCGGAGAATGTACCGGATGGACATTTAGAAAAGGGGAGGATACAACATGTCATTATCTAACCAGCCTGATATTGCTAAACATCCAGGGGCTTGGTTCATGATCGTACTCTCCGTGCTGTTTTTAGGATTGTTTTTGATTGTGCCGCTGTTATCAGTGTTTACGGAGGCACTAAAGCACGGCCTTCAACCATTTTGGGAGGCGATCGTCGAGCCGGATGCGGTAGCAGCTATACAGCTTACCCTGTTGGTAGCCGCAATTTCTGTTCCACTAAATACGGTGTTTGGGATTGCGGCGGCTTGGGCAATTGCTAAATATCAGTTTCGGGGAAAAAGCATTCTACTTACCCTCATTGATTTGCCTGTAGCTGTCTCTCCTGTTATCTCAGGGTTTTTGTTTGTCTTGGTATTTGGTACGCAAGGATTGCTGGGACCATGGTTAGAAGCTTACGATATCAAGGTCATCTTTGCGGTTCCGGGTATTATTTTAGCAACCATGTTTGTTACTTTTCCCTATGTAGCGCGAGAGTTGATTCCTGCCATGCAATCGCTGGGCAACAATGAAGAGGAAGCGGCTTTGTCACTTGGAGCTACGGGATGGCAAACCTTTTGGCGGGTTACATTGCCTAATCTCAAATGGGGCCTGTTATATGGGATTATTCTCTGTAATGCTCGCGCCATGGGCGAATTTGGTGCGGTATCTGTCGTATCAGGGCATATCCGTGGGATGACGAACACGGTGCCGCTGCAAGTGGAAATTTTGTATAACGAATATAATTTTGTAGCTGCCTTTGCGGTAGCCACTCTATTAGCCTTTTTAGCTATTGTGACACTGATTATCAAGAGCATAATGGAATGGAAAGCAGAGCGGCAATACAATCAAAGGAAGGCAGACGCACCTGTCTGGGGCTATGAAACGGGGGAGAGTGTACATGGGCATTGAAATTAAACAGGTATCCAAAAGCTTCGGGACGTTTTCTGCCCTTGATCATATTAACCTACAGATTCCAAGCGGAGAGCTAGTTGCACTATTGGGACCTTCAGGATCGGGAAAAACTACCTTGCTTCGGCTCATTGCTGGTCTTGAGCAAATGGAACGAGGAGTTATCCGCTTTGATGGAGTAGATGCTACACAAAAAACGGTTCAGGAAAGAAGAGTTGGATTTGTTTTTCAGCATTATGCTCTATTTCGCCACATGAGCGTTTTTGATAATATTGCTTTTGGTTTACAGGTGCGTCCTCGTGCAAAGCGTCCTTCTAAAGACAGCATTCGAGCAAAGGTCATGGAACTTCTCCGTTTAGTCCAATTGGATGGATTAGAATCACGTTTCCCCAATCAACTGTCTGGCGGGCAACGACAACGAGTGGCGTTAGCTCGTGCATTGGCTATTGAACCAAGCGTATTATTATTGGATGAACCGTTTGGGGCACTCGACGCGCAGGTACGTCAGGAACTGCGTCGCTGGCTGAAGCGATTGCATAATACGTTGAAAATCACTACTGTGTTCGTGACGCATGATCAAGAAGAAGCCCTAGAGATGGCAGATCAAGTGGTAATTATGAATAAGGGTAAAATTGAACAAGTGGGAACACCGATCGAAGTCTACCAGAATCCTAGAAATCCCTTTGTTTACAGCTTTTTAGGAAGGGTCAATCAATTTCGTGTCTGTGGACATGAAGGGACTATTCACATGGGACAGCTAGCATGGAAATCAGAAGAAGTTTTGAACTGGAATCATACCGAAGCGATTGGATACATCAGGCCCCATCAAATGGAGCTATCGAGCATTCCAAAAGGGGAGGGCTGGGCGGAAGCTACAGTATTACATGTCTCATTATTGGGCCCGCTTATCCGATTGGAATGTCGGCTAGCGGAAGATAGTACGCTGTTTGAATTAGAGCTAAGTGGAGATCGGTATCGAGAGCTTTGGAAGGATTCTTCTCAGCCGTTGTATGTAAATCTTACATCTCTTCGATTTTTTCCTATCAAGCCAGCTCAACAGCAAGCGATTAAAAGAGTGAATCCCCAGTCTGTTTCACTTACGATGTCAGGGGTTAAGATATGAGGAAAAGGAAAAAACCAACCAAAGCGTCTGCGATGGTTGGTTTTTGCTTTGTTTTTATAATCCAGCAGGCAGCTGATGCTGAGAGTAAATTTCTAATAAGTGAAGAACATCGTCAATTTGATCGGTCTGCAACAAGGTCTGTAATGCTTCTGGAGAAGAAAGAACCGCTGTTAGCTGAGCCAATGCGCGCAGATGTGTTTCATTGTCTATAGCAGCTAGTACAATAAATAGCTGTGCCGAATGCTCCGGTCTTTCTGAGAAGGATACGGGATGCTTCAATTGCAGGAAGCTCATGCTCAGACGTTGAACACCGTCCTGTGGCCTAGAATGCGGAATAGCAATTTTCGGCGCGATTACAATGTATGGTCCATGATCATACACAGAGCGAATCATGGCGTCTACATAAGATGGGAGAATACTTCCATTGCGAACTAAAGGCGCTGATGCAAGCCGAATCGCTTCTTCCCAATTGGCAACGGTTCGTGCTACCTGAATCTGGTCCCTCGTGAGGATGTCTGCAACAGTGGGCTTATAGGTAAGCTCCTTATGTAACGCAGCAGGTTCCAGTAGGTACTCCTTTAGCTCTTGATGGAGAGCTTCTTCATTTTCTATCACCGCATGACGACGAATAATAGACATCATGCCTTCTAACGACTCTGTCGGCTGCTTCTCTTTGTCAGAAATATAAGCTCCTACTCGTCTTAATAAGCGAGCTTTTTCCGCGTCATTAAGAATTGGATTTACCACATAAACAGGTGCATCGCTTTTTGTCAGGGTGGTAGTAGAAAAGATCAGATCAACATCATAAGAGTGGGCTTCATACTCCCGTAAGGAAACCGTTTTACAAATGTCTATAGAAGAGAATAGGTTTTCTAATTGGTTTTGCAGAATTAGTGAGGTGCCAATACCGTTTGGACACACGATCAGTGCTTTTTTCCGTGGTGCCGGATTGGCTCCTTGTTTACGTAGCCACGCTCCAAAATGCATCGAAATATAAGCGATCTCGTCTTCACATACCTTTTGCCCAACTAGCTGTTCAAAATGAACAATAACCTTCTGTGTTAATAAGAAAATCTCATGATAGTGCGTTTTAATGGAATCGATCAGCGGATTGTCCATATTAATTCCATACTTGATTCGATAGAAGGCAGGCTTAAGGTGTAGCATTAAATCGCGTTTCAGCCCTTCCGGATTTTCAAACATAATGCAAGCGAACTTTTGAAAATCAGTAATCATACGCTGAACCGCTTCCAACAGCATTTGAGTGTGAGAATTCTCCTGATCCGAATGATATTGGTTCATCACACGAGCGCCTAAGAGATGCGTAGCAATGTAATAGGTTTCATCCTCTGGTATCTCAATGTGCAGAGTTTTAGACAATTCATTGCTAATATAGGTCGCCGCTTCAAAATGCTTTGTCTTTTTCAAAACCTCTTTCTCTTCCATATCAATGGTGACATGCTGTCCACGACTGAAGCGCTTACGGAACAGATGGATGTGAATACTTAAGCTCTCCAGAACTTCATCGGTATATTGAATGCCTAATAGGCGCTCGCAAACAGATAAAGCCTCGCGGATTACTTGAATTTCTTTTGTTTTCAAGAAATCCTCTTGCTGTTCCTCTTCTACCATCGAAGTAGAATACGCCATGGTTTGAATGTGGGAGATGAGTTGATTCCAGCTTTGGGTTGTTACGGCCTGAGAGAGATAGAAAATGAGCGCCTTTCGCTTATCCTGTTCCTCGCCCTGAATAAAGTAGCCTTGCTTGCGGTCAAAATGGAGCGATATATGAAAGGCTTGAAGCTCCGTTTTTAATTTTTTTAAATCGTCCAGGGTGGTGTTGCGACTAACACCTAGCCGATTCATCAAATCTTCAAGCAGGATTCGTCCTTCCCGGGTTAAGAGATAAATGGTTAGCCAAGCCTTACGCTCCTTAACGGAATACTCATATTGCCATTTCTTCATTCCTTGCAGCTTATCAGGTATTTTTTGCTTGGTTTGCTCGTCTATATAGTAGCCGGTGCTTCGGATATATTGAACAGCAGGGAGTTGATTTTCTTCCAGCCAATCGTTTATTTTGTTCATATCATAATAAAGTGTACGTTTCGAAATTCCTTGAGATTCTAAGAGCTCCTGTACCGTTACATATGAGTCAGCTTGCATAATTTTATGCAAAATCGCAGCGCTTCGTTGATCGAGCGACATGGATACAACCTCCTTTGCCAGTTGATCTGTTGCCAAGTATTTTGCAAAGATTGGATAGAAGCAAAAGATGATCGATATGATTACCTTCTATTAGGCTTATTATAAAGCAGGATGACTTCATTAGAGAAGACCAAAAACTAGTAATCTTTTGTGCATAAGTTGGACTATTATTCATAAGATTATTCAGTGCGCGCTCAATTTCTTAACACGCAATCGTTTTCAGTTATGATAAGAAAATCAGATCATCATGGATAAAATATAGAAACAAAATTCTCTTAGCAGGAGGAATTTCACATGCAGAAAATCGGAGTTGGTATTGTTGGATATGGTCCGTCAGCTACCACCTTTCATGTTCCGTTTCTACAAGCATCAGAGCATTATGAGATTGTGGCAGTCCTATCTTCCAAACCAGAAAAGGTAAGAGCAGACCTAGGAGATGTGCAGGTGGCTTCGCAATTACATGAGCTATTGCAAAATCCCAAAGTGGAATTGGTCATCATTACGACGCCTACATCGCTTCATTACGAAATGGTAAAAGAAGCGATACAGGCAAAGGTACATATTGTGGTTGAGAAGCCGTTTGCGGTAACAACCAGAGAGGCAGATGAGCTAATTGAGCTAAATAAGCTGACAGGTAAGGTACTAAGTGTTTATCAAAACAGACGGTGGGATAATGATTTTTTGACAATCCAACGCTTATATCAGGAAGGCCGACTAGGTGAAATCTATCATTTTGAATCTCATTATGATCGGTATCGGCCTGAGGTACGTGATCGGTGGAGAGAAAACGCAGGGCCAGGCTCCGGTATTTTGTATGATCTAGGCTCTCACCTGTTAGATCAGGCTATTATGATGTTTGGAATGCCCAAAGCGGTTACAGCAGATGTACAGGCACAGCGACCTGGGGCTAAAACAGATGATTATTTTCATGTCATCCTGCATTATGATCGCTTGCGAGCGATTTTACACGCTGGCATGCTGACAGTTCAACCGGGGCCGCGTTTTCAGGTGCATGGTGATAAGGGAAGTTATATGAAGTTTGGATTTGATGTGCAGGAGGGGGCTATCCGAGACAATCAGCCTCTCAACGCTCCCAATTGGGGTCAGGAAGAAAAAGAATGGTACGGAGAGCTAACCACGATGGTTGAAGGTAAGCCTGTGACAGAAAAAATCGTCTCAGAAAGGGGATCTTATCACCGTTACTATGATCAGCTTTACGAGGCAATTCGTTTAGGCAAGCATGTACCCGTTCATGCAGAACAGGCGCGGATGAATATTTTTCTAATTGAAGCGGCTTTTAAAAGCAGTCGGGAAGGTCGGACTATTTATATAGATTGATCCACAGATATTGTGGATCTTTCACTACTTTGGTAAAGCTTGTGCAATCCTTCACAGAACGGACATCCAAAAGAAGAGGGAAGGCTGAGTTCCCCTTCTATAATAGGGGTAACCTAAGGAGAATGGTGGAAGGAATGGGGAGAAGAGATGGATCCATTTAAAAAACAAGAAAAGGGATTATTTATTCTTTGCATGGTGGTGGCTGTGATTATGCTATTATCCTTTGCGAGGAAGTTCTTTTAACTTGAAGCGTTCATTTTTTTACGCAAAAACGTTTCTGGATTTTTCATAAATATATGAAATCTTTGTTGATCTACATGCTACAATGATAATAAAGAACCGATATAACAAGGAGGCCATATGATGTTTGATAAAATGGTGATAGCTTTGGATGGTTCGCAGTTAAGTCCAAAAGTACAGGAAGCGGCGATTCTATTTGCCCGTGAGAATAAATCCTCGCTCACTTTTGTGCATGTTGTAAAAGAATTACCTGCCTATGTAGCTAGTCAATTAGTATTTATGGTTCATGACGTTCAATCTGAATATCTGGAAGAAGCCAAAAAATACGGTCAAGAAATACTAGATCAAGCATGCGAAGCGGCGGAAAAAGAAGGAGTTCAATGTGAAGCTATCCTGCTTCAAGGAGACCCAGCTAACGAATTGCTCGCTTTGGTTAAAGAAAAGAATGCTGACCTAATCATGATGGGTAGTCGTGGATTGGGAGATTTTAAAGAATTGATGCTAGGTAGCGTTAGCCATCGTATTACACAATTAGCACCGTGCCCGGTCTTTATTATTAAATAAGCAGCTAACAATAAGAGCTTTATCACGGAGCAGAAGCGCGATAAAGCTCTTATTATGATTACATAATGATGACCTCTAGCGCCGAGGCTTTTTACCGAATAGAATCGTCAGGTCAATGGTTATCTCTACTACATTCATTTGTAGAAATGCTTCAATTTCTTCTCTCGTTGCTCCCCAGGATAATGGAGTCATCTGAAGCAGAGCTTCGATGGGGGTATGATTCAAAGCAAAACAATAGCGGACTCGCTTTACATCTACAAGCTGAAAGTGACTTTTAAAGAGAGACAGTGTGTTGTCGTTGGAGTACTTCTGCCTATTCGGTTCCTTGTAAAAAGCCTCTCTCAATTCCTTCAGGTAATCTCTATTAGGGATGACCTTTATGACCATACCGTCGTCAGCCATCATTCTCATAAATTCAGAGTAATTAGATGGCGATAATATATTTAAAATATAATCAAATCGTTCACTAGCAAAGGGGCAATGTGCTATATCCGTAACGCACCATACTGCATTTGGATATTCACGCGAAGCCAAGCTAATACCTTCTTTAGAAATATCTATACCTACTCCTAAAGCCTTACATGTATGATGTTTGCTTATTTTTGCCTGAATGCTAGACAAAAGCGAGCCCTCTCCGCATCCAGCATCTAGTATACTGATCCGTTCCTTTTTGGTTTCGGTCATGATCCTTTCGCTTATGATTTCATTCAAAGGATCAAAAAATCCACCTTTGCAAATAGTCCTTCTGGATGTAAACATTTGTTTACTGTATTTTGTGCTTGAGGCTCTCGTTAATAAATTGATATATCCATGCCCAGAGAGATCAAAATTATGACCCTTGATGCATAGTAGACTTTTTCGATTAATCATGTGCATTTGATTCTTACAAACCGGGCATCTAAAGATATCTTCAGACTCTAAAATCAGACTGGTACATTCTCTGGAATTCTTTTTTGGGGACACAAAAACACCTCATTCATTCGTAGTCGGTGAATGAAAAAAGGCACAGTCAAATAAACCCAAGACATTTTTTGAAAAAATGGTTGAGATTAACATGAACTGTACCTCACATTACCGTAGACGAATGAATTTGATGATCATAATGTTCAAAGGCTCCTTTGGATAAAGTAAAAGGCTTTCACCCAGCTTTTATTGTAGCATATTTCGCTGTACCAAGATGAATTTTCCCTGCTACCAGCTTATTTTTAATCTTGAGATGTTATTTCGTTGAAGTGCTTAATCTCCTGTTGACTTGGGAGAAGATTAGAGCTTATTATATACCCATAGGGGTATATAATCCCTTACATGTAAATGTGGTTGAGATATTTTTTTATTTTGATTAATACCCCGTGGGGTATCTTCAGTTTTGATACAGGAAATGACATTCAACATACAAAAGGAGCCAACAACTTATGAAAAAGAAAATCATCATAGTAGGTGGAGTAGCAGGTGGAGCAACAGCAGCAGCAAGATTGCGTCGGCTAAGTGAGCGGCACGAGCTGATTATGATTGAACGGGGTGAAC
>NZ_LSSO01000163.1:0-36417 GCF_001645205.1 Brevibacillus sp. SKDU10
CAACGGGAGCAACAGGAGCCACAGGAGCAACGGGAGCGACAGGAGCCACAGGCCCAACCGGTCCAACAGGCCCAACCGGTCCAACCGGTCCAACCGGTCCAACAGGCCCAGCCGGTGGAGGTTCAATCATTCCATTCGCATCCGGTATTCCTCTTGCATTAACTACGCTTGCCGGTGGCCTTGCTGGAACAGTTGGATTAGTTGGTTTTGGTAGCTCAGCCCCAACAGTATTTGCCCTTGGAAACACTATCGATTTAACCGGAGCAGCAGGTACACTTCTCAACTTTGCTTATTCTGTGCCACGTGACGGTATTATTACGTCTATCTCAGCATACTTTAGTACCACATTAGCTCTAACTATACTTGGAGGTTCAGTAACTATTACAGCTCAGCTCTTCAGTTCACCTACTCCTAATAACATCTTCACCCCAATTCCAGGAGCGATTGTGACCTTAGCGCCTCCTCTTACAGGGGTTATCTCGATTGGTACGATAAGTAATGGCATTACCACAGGCTTAGCAATACCAGTAACAGCAGAAACTCGTCTATTAATGGTGTATTCCATCACTTCTACTGGTTTAACAGTAGCCACTGCTGTCTCAGGTTATGCAAGTGCAGGTGTGACTATCGTATAATTCAATATGGATGAAATATCCCTCGAAGCTTGAGGGATATTTTTTTGTTTCATAATAGGCAATTTTTTGTTAAATGGATGTATCTAGAATGAATGGGGAATAAATAATCCAAAGGTAATATAGCCCTAAAAATCGCCAATCATCGCTTTTATTTTACGGCATAGTGAACGATTCATTGTCAATTAAACTTGTTACATATTGGAACTGAATATGCGCTCAGTTGTGAAAATATATTGTCTACTTGCTAGAGGCTTGATAAGATAAGTAAGCGATCACTTTCAACAAAATTAAATAACAAGTACATTTAAATTTATAAGAATAATGATATACCCCCTGTTTTATAACTTTTTCACTTAGTGTAATCGAATTTTTTCCCCAATGATCGTAGGTTACTTTTTCTCAATCACCGTACATTTTTTTGTAAATATTTTAAGTTTTTGTTAGCGAGGTGCAGGAATGAAAAAATATGGTTTAGCAGTGCAAATCCTTATTGGTCTTGTATTAGGTATTACAGTTGGTGCAATTTTTTATAATAATCCTGTTATAGAAGGTTATCTAAAGCCCATTGGGGATATTTTTCTTCACTTGATTAAAATGATCGTAGTCCCAATTGTAATTGCTAGCTTAATTGTCGGCGTAGCAGGTGTAGGCGACATAAAGAAACTAGGGAAAATTGGCGGTAAGACAATCTTGTATTTCGAGATTATTACTACGATTGCTATTGTCGTAGGTTTACTTGCAGCTAACGTCTTCAAGCCTGGTGTTGGGGTTAACATGGCTGAGTTGACTAAGACTGATATCAACAAATATGTTCAAACGGCGGATCAAGCCACTCATCATAGCTTTGTAGATACTTTTGTCAATATTGTACCGACAAATGTGTTTGAGGCTATGGGTAAAGGGGACATGCTGGCGATTATTTTCTTCTCTGTTTTGTTTGGACTAGGTGTGGCAGCAATTGGAGAAAAAGGCAAACCAGTATTACAATTCTTCCAAGGTGTGGCAGACGCCATGTTCTGGGTAACGAATCAGATTATGAAATTTGCTCCGTTTGGTGTGTTCGCTTTAATTGGAATTACAGTATCTAAGTTTGGTTTACAATCGCTTGTTCCATTGGCCAAGCTCATGATTTTGGTATATGGAGCGATGTTCTTCTTTATTATCGTGGTGCTGGGTATTGTAGCTAGAATTAGTGGAATTCGCATCTTTACGATAATGAAAATCCTAAAAGATGAAATGCTACTAGCTTATACAACAGCTAGCTCAGAGACTGTATTGCCTAAGATTATGGAGAAGATGGAGAAATTCGGCTGCCCAAAAGCAATTACTTCCTTTGTGGTTCCGACTGGATATTCCTTCAATCTAGATGGCTCCACACTCTATCAAGCAATAGCAGCTATTTTCATCGCCCAAATGTACGGTATCGACCTATCTCTCTATCAACAGATTACACTAATGCTGGTTCTGATGGTAACATCTAAAGGAATTGCAGGTGTACCAGGGGTATCCTTTGTTGTATTGCTTGCTACGCTGGGAACAGTAGGAATTCCGTTGGAGGGCTTAGCGTTTATCGCAGGGATTGACCGTTTGCTAGATATGGCACGAACTGTTGTTAACGTAATTGGTAATGCCTTAGCTGTTGTAGTTATTTCGAAATGGGAAAAAGAATATGATCCCGAAAAAGGAAAGCAATATGTTGCTACTCTCTAACGGGATGAATTGAATAAATGCAAAAAGGTTGTCGGCAGAGGTCGGCAACCTTTTGTTGTATGAATTGGTTCGCATGGCATGGAAAATCAATTGCGCTCCACAACGATTGCTAGAGTAAGGGCAGAGACTTGGCGATTTTTTACTTTTACTTTATGCTTAAGAAGTAAAAAAGCGGGGAGGTAAGATATATGGCTATTTTAAAAAACGACTGGGCTCCGTTGTTAGAGGATGAATTTCAGAAACCTTATTACTTACGATTGCGAGAGTTTTTGCGAAACGAATATGCTACGAAAACGATATATCCAGATAAATATGATATTTTTAATGCTTTGCACCATACGGCTTATCAACAGACGAAGGTAGTTATTTTAGGACAAGACCCTTATCATGGTCCTAATCAAGCACATGGATTAAGCTTTTCAGTTAATCCAGGCACGAAAATACCTCCTTCTCTCGTAAATATTTATAAAGAATTGCGAGACGACCTAGGGTGTTTCATTCCGAATCATGGATATTTAGTCTCTTGGGCGAAGCAAGGCGTTCTTTTGTTAAATACAGTACTTACAGTTAGAGATGGAGAAGCCAATTCTCATAAGGGGAGAGGCTGGGAGCTTTTCACGAATCGCGTGATTGAAGAGATAAACAAGCGAGATAAGCCAGTGGTCTTTATTTTATGGGGAAGACATGCTCAAGATAAAAAAAGTATGATTGATACCAAGAGACATTATATTTTGGAATCTGTTCATCCAAGTCCGTTATCTGCGAGCAGAGGATTTTTCGGTACAAAACCATTCTCAAAAGCGAATCAATTTCTTGTGAAAATAGGAGAAGAACCAATTGATTGGCAAATTCCCGCGTTAAGCTAGATACGAACAGAAGGAATTATTCTCTATTTAGCTAGTCGGTTTTATACAGATGATTGCAATTGCCTAATCAGATCGATACTGTTAGAATTTATGAAATAGGTATATATTTGAATAAGTGAGTTGGATAACATGACGAACTATGAAGCTGAATTTAGCAATTTGGTCAGGACATTTCGCAAACGTCATATGGGAAAGGGACCTAGTCAAATAAAAACTACATTTTGCAAAAACTGGGCGATCTGTGAAATGCAAGGGAATCTTTCTCCTGTAGAAAAATTTATTGCAACGGCAGATACAGGTAAGCAAATGCTTCGTTCAGCTAGGACTGAAATGGTCAAGGAGATGTACCAAAAAACACGTCCTGTGGAGATGGAAGAGCTTCTTGGAGCCAAGTTTATAGACCTATTCGTAGATATTGATATTGAAAGTGACTTTGGGATGTCCATTTTTGTTTTTGACCAAGATATTGAGCGCAAATTTGGATCGGATCGCTAATAATAAGCTTACTTATATTTCATTAAGAGCAGTTGGAACTTGGTAGCGTACCTGCTAAAGACTAACCGCCGCAAGTTGCCTCCTTGTATTTCAAGGTAGGTTTAGCTTGTGGCATTTTTTATTTGGTTAAAAGGACTATTACATGGATGGAAGGAAGAGGGCTATGAGCAAGAAAGTATCAACCTTACGTGCCATCATGAGATACGATGGAGAGGTTTTTCAAGACATAGACGACGAAATTGCCTGTGAATATCCATTAACCATCATGGTAAATGGAATGGAATTTGCGACCATGGTATGTACGCCCGAGCATATGGAGGAGCTTCTTCTTGGGTTCCTTGCATCAGAGGGGATCATTAGACTTCCAGATGATGTAGAGTCATTTTCCATCAATCAGGGAACGGGTTTTGCTTATGCAGAGGTAAAAAATAAAGGCAAGCTTTCACCGCAGCATTCCAAGCGTTTTATCGGCTCCTGCTGCGGTAAAAGTCGGCAGTTTTATTTGCAAAATGATGTTCGAACCGCTAAAACCATCATGTCAAAGCAGCAAATTAGCGTTCAAGATTGCCAGGCAATGATTAAGCAAATGCAAGAACATTCCTCTTTTTTTAAGCAAACAGGCGGTGTTCATAATGCTGCCTTATGCAATACAGAAGGAGTCGTAGTGACAAGAACCGATATTGGGAGACACAATGCATTAGACAAGATATATGGATTTTGCTTGCAGAATCGGATTGGTTTATCGGATAAGGTTATTGCCTTTAGTGGAAGGATATCCTCAGAGGTATTGTTAAAGGTGGCGAAAATTGGTGTAGGAATCGTTCTCTCCAAATCAGCACCTACAGATCTTGCACTTGATCTTGCGGAAGAACTGGGTATTACGACAGTCGGGTTTATCCGGGGGAATACACTTAATGTATATACGCATCCAAAACGAATAATAGAGACACAGTCTGTAAAATGTGAAAGCTCTTATGATGTATAATATGTTGTAGGGACAAACATAATGGGCGTTTCATAAAGCATCTGTACACTAAAGGAAAGTGTGACATATTATGAATAGAACTCACCGATTTCAACGAAAAGCTCTTCCGGTTGAAGAAGCACAAAAGCGCATTCTTTCCCGCATAACAATCATGAATATGGAAGTGATTTCATTAGTTGACAGTATAGGAAGAAGATTAGCCGAGCCTATATATGCCACTAATAATATCCCCGCTTTCCCAAGGGCAGGTATGGATGGGTATGCTATTAGGTGTGAAGGAATTGAGAAGGCAACACCAGCAGAGCCGCTTACTTATCGAATTGTGGGAGATATTGCAGCAGGAAGTGCTCCCACAATGAAGCTGAACAAGGGGGAAGCTGTTCGAATTATGACCGGCGCTAGTGTTCCTGAAGGTGCTAATGCAGTGGTTATGTTTGAACAAACACAGGAATACGAACAAAATGAACAAGCTTTTGTACAGGTCAAACATAATGTGGGACAAGGTCAGAATATTGCACAGGTAGGAGAAGAAATCCAAGAGGGGCAGATCATCATAGAGTCTGGGAGAATCATTCAGCCGGGTCAAATGGCATTGCTTTCTACGTTTGGCTATCACCGTGTAAAGGTATTTACCCAGCCTAAAGTAGGTATTTTTGCTACAGGGACGGAATTGCTGCCAATTGATGAGCCTCTGTTGCCTGGCAAAATTCGCAATAGCAACAGCTATATGATCCAGGCATTGGTGGAAGCCTCTGGTGCAATCCCTTGTCTATACGGAATTATTCCAGACAACAAGGAACAAGCTAAGGCTTTATTGGAAGAAGCTTTTCAAGAGATGGATATTGTTATTACCACAGGTGGCGTATCAGTTGGTGATTATGATATTATGGCAGAAATCATTCGCGAGCAAAGGGAAGAGATGCTGTTTAACCGGGTATCCATGAGACCTGGCAGTCCTACCTCAGCAGCAGTCATTCATAACAAATTACTATTTGGCTTGTCCGGGAATCCGGGGGCATGTTTTGTTGGTTTTGAATTGTTTGTTAAGCCGGCTATTCGGGCCATGTTGGGTGCTAAAGAGGCCCTTCCTGCTGTAATGGAAGCCTTTTTAGCTACTGATTATGATAAAGGCTCTCCCCATGTGCGTTACGAACGGGGCAAATTATGGATTGAAAAGGGAATAGTCAAGGTAAAGTCGATTGGTGTGACTAAATCAAGCCATATGCTTTCCATACAGGATGCCGATTGTCTCCTTAAGATCCCTTCAGGTAAATCAGGAGCAGCTAAAGGAGATTTAATTCAGGTAATCCCACTTCAGTACGATGTCACCTAAGGAAGGGAGCTGTGGCCAATGGACCAGAAGATTTCACATACAAAAGTAACTGATCAATTACAACGTCCATTGCGAGATCTGCGCATTTCTGTTACCGATAAGTGCAATTTTAGGTGCCGTTATTGCATGCCGGAAGAAATTTTCCACAAGGATTTTCAGTTCCTACCCAAAGAGAAGCTGCTCTCGTTTGAGGAAATAGAACGGCTAACTCGCATTTTTGTAGGTATGGGTGTTGAAAAAATCCGATTAACCGGTGGAGAGCCCTTATTGCGTAAGGACGTAACAACCTTGATCCAAAAAATCAGGCAGATTGAAGGCGTAAAGGATATCGCACTGACAACGAACGGTTCGCTGCTAGAAAAGTTTGCCCTCCCTTTAAAGGAAGCAGGACTTGATCGAGTATCGGTAAGCTTGGACAGTCTTGATGATGATCGGTTTGGCTATATGAATGGGCGGGGAATTAGAGTAAGTACGGTGTTAAAAGGTATCGAGGCCGCACAAAAAGCAGGGCTCGGGATCAAGGTAAACATGGTCGTACAAAAAGGAGCAACAGATCAGGATATACTTCCTATGGCCCGCTATTTTAAGGAAGCTGGGATTACGCTGCGATTTATTGAGTTTATGGATGTAGGAAATGCAAATGGCTGGGAACTGAAGCAGGTGGTACCTAGCCGAGATATTCTAGAGATGATCAACCAGGAAATGCCGGTAGAACCAGTAGAGGCTGAGTATTTTGGAGAGGTTGCGAAACGTTACCGTTATTTGGGGACCGATACAGAGATTGGATTTATCTCTTCGGTCACCCAAGCCTTCTGCTCCTCCTGTACAAGAGCCCGCCTGTCTGCCGAAGGTTATATATATATGTGTTTATTTGCTACAGAAGGAATAGATTTAAGAAGTCGCCTTCGCGATGGAACCACGGATGAAGAATTGACCCGCTATGTTCAACAGCTATGGTCAGATCGCAAGGATCGTTATTCAGAAGAACGTCTGTCAGCTACACAGGGGTTACCACGAAAAAAGGTGGAAATGTCTCATATAGGTGGATAAATAAACGTAGTCAATCTAAAAAAATACGACAATCAGAAAGAGGATACAAGGACTTCCTAGTGACGGAAATCAGTATTCTCTTTCTGTTTTTTTTTGCCTCAATAAAGGAGCTTAGAAGTTATAATAGCGCTAAGAAACACTTTACAGTTTGACCAATAAATGGTTTTGGTGTAAATAATAAGATGTATTATATTTTATTTCGCTACTATGTTCTTAAAAATCAAAAAATTAAGAACTGCGAATTCATTTAAAGTTAGGGGGACCCTTTATGAATGGTGGAAAATCTAACTCTTCCTCATTCGTCCCGTATGTTCCTGCATCACGTTCTTTGCCAGAGCTCACTGTGGTTGCAGTCGTATTGGGATTAATCTTGGCTGTTGTTTTTGGAGCAGCCAATGCCTATTTAGGCCTTAAAATTGGTTTAACAGTCAGTGCATCTATCCCGGCTGCTGTTATTTCGATGGCGATTTTACGTGGTATTTTGCGTCGTGAGTCTATCTTAGAGAACAATATTGTGCAAACAATGACTACTGCTGGTGAAGCGGTTGCGGCGGGTGCTATTTTTACGTTGCCGGCTTTGTTTCTATGGAATGTTGTACCTAGTCAATTAACGATCAGCTTTATTGTGCTAACAGGTGGTTTTTTAGGCGTATTAATGATGATACCGTTACGTCGTCTGTTGATTGTAAACGAGCACCAAACACTGCCTTACCCGGAAGGTACTGCTTGCGCGGAAGTTCTGATTTCTGGTGAAAAAGGGGGCAATAGCGCTAAGCTGGTCTTTACGGGGTTCGGACTAGGTGCTTTAGTAAAAGCATTAGGCGATGGATTTAAGCTATTTAAGACCGAAGTAGAGACAGGCATTGCCAATTTTAAAAATGCATTGATTGGATTGGATACATATCCGGCTCTGCTTGGCGTGGGATATATTATTGGCCCCAAAGTGTCTGGAGAGATGATGGCGGGCGGAATACTTGCGTGGGTTGTAATGATACCAATGATTAGCTTTTTTGGTATGCATAATTCTGAGGCAATTCAGCCAGCTTCCGGTATGATTGCTTCCATGGATGCATGGGCTATCTGGGGAGACTATATTCGTTATATTGGTGCGGGTGCTGTAGCTACAGGCGGTTTAATTAGCTTAATCAAAACGTTACCAATCTTATATTATTCATTGCGTGATACACTTGCAGGTTTAGACAAAGGCAATAATCAATCGCTAGTGGAGCGTACCGATCGTGATATTTCGAAGACATGGCTCTTACTCGGCATAATAGCAATCATCTTATTAATCGCCTTCTCACCGTTTACAGAAGTGGGGATGATAGGGGCTATAGCTATTGCCATTTTTGGATTTTTGTTCGTTACAGTGGCTTCTCGTATCGTTGGGCTGATAGGCAGCTCCTCCTCACCTGTCTCAGGAATGACGATTGCTACCTTACTAATTGTTACAGTGGTATTTAAATCAATGGGTGTAACGGGTCAAACAGGAATGGTCACTGCTTTAATTGTGGGAGCGATCGTGTGTACTGCACTTGCTGTCGCGGGTGATATTTCGCAAGATTTAAAAACAGGCTATTTGGTCGGAGCTACTCCGTGGAAACAACAGATGGCAATGATGCTCGGGGTGTTGATCTCTGGTCTGGTCATCGGTTATGTCCTTGTTATTTTACATGAAACATATGGAATGGGGACCAAGGATTTAGCTGCACCAAAGGCAGTTCTAATGAAAATGGTAATTGAAGGGCTCATGGATAATAACCTGCCGTGGGATTTAATCTTTATTGGTGCGGCTACCGCCATTTGTGTTGAATTCTTAGGCCTTCATTCCTTGACTGTAGCAGTAGGAATTTATTTACCGATCCACACCAGTGCACCGATTATGGTGGGTGGCTTGGTTCGTTGGCTAGTGGAATATTACTCGAAGGATAAAAGCCGCAGAAAGCTACGTTTGGAAAGAGGAACACTGTTTGCATCTGGTCTAATTGCTGGTGAGTCGCTGTTAGGGGTAGTTATTGCTATGCTCATTTCAGCAAAAATAACGATGCCAGAGCATGTTATGTTTGAAAGTGGCTTAGTAAGCACGGTTATCTTTGCAATAGTAGCGGCTGTCCTTTTCTGGGTGTCTATCCGTGCCAAAGAGCGGAGTAGTAGCCTTTAATGTCCTCATGTCAGGTGTCAATTCCTAGGGAACTTGCTTATTACTAAAGTGTAGGTGAGAGGAGCATGCGGATTTTTACAAAGAAACAGCATCGAAACCTTTTGACGATGAGGCCTATTTTGGCAAAACGGATTACGCTGGAGAAAACAGAAGAAGGCATTTCTACCGTGATTATCCCTCGCGATAGCTGGTTGGAACGATTGTCTGTACGGTATTTGAGACAGCCTGCCGTTTTCCGTATCAAGCTAGATACGCTGGGGAGTTATGTTATTACTAGATGTACAGGTGCGCATACCGTAGCAGAAATTGCCGATGAAATTCGACATGAATTTGGCGAACAAGCAGAGCCTGTACTACCACGGCTAAGCCAATTCTTGCAAATGATTGACTCGAATCAATGGATAACGTGGAGAGAGCGCGAGTAGAAGAAGAGCCAATGACTGATCAAATGAGATCAATCGTTGGCTCATTGTATGATTTATTTAAAAAACCATTTCATCTTTTTTAAAGCTTGCTTGGTTGTATGATAGCGAACAGGAATATCAAAGAGCGTAGTCTGCTTCAACACACTTTTTTGGTGGGAGAAAATGTCAAAGCTTCCTTTTCCATGATAGCTGCCGATACCGCTATTACCAACCCCTCCAAATGGTAAATAGGGAGTAGCAATATGAAAGACCGTATCATTAATACACCCCCCACCAAAGGAGAGGTGGGACAGGACTTGCTTCTCTGTCTCTTTATTTTCTGTGAAAAGATAAAGAGCTAGTGGCTTCGGCTGCGCATTTACCTTAGAAATAGCTTCAGCCAGCTCATCGTAGGTTAGGATTGGGAGAATAGGTCCAAAAATCTCGTTCTGCATGACCGGATCCTGCCAGGTTGCGTTATCTAAGAGAGTAGGCTCAATCGCTAACGTACTAGGGTTTGTCTTTCCCCCATGGATGACCTTTTTCTCATCCAGATACGAAAGCAATCGCTCAAAATGTCGTTTATTTACAATATGAGTATAATCAGAATTATGTAAGGCGTCAGGATAAAGCTCTTGAATAAAGGTCTTGAGCTGTCTAATTAGTTCCTGTTTTACTGAGGAGTCCACAAGTAAATAATCGGGTGCTACACAGGTTTGGCCAGCATTTAGAAATTTGCCCCAAACAATTCGCTTAGCAGCCAAACGCAGGTTAGCATCTCGATGTACAATGCATGGACTTTTTCCGCCCAATTCAAGTGTTATAGGAGTTAGATGCTTGGAGGCCGCTTGCATTATCACACGGCCAACAGGGACACTGCCTGTAAAAAAGATATAGTCAAACTTCTCTGCTAGCAACTGATTACTGACTTCAATCCCACCCTCTACTACACGAATAAATTCTGCAGGAAAGATCTGTTCAATTAACCGCCGAATAAGATTGGAGGTTCTAGGTGTAAGCTCTGACGGCTTGACAACAGCACAATTCCCGGCAGCAATAGCACCAATTAACGGTAACAAGGCGAGTTGAAATGGATAGTTCCATGGGGCAATAATCAGTGTGACACCATAGGGTTCAGAATAAATGTAACCCTTGGAACCAAAGTGGGTAAGTGCTGTTTTGACTCGTTTCGGCTTTACCCAGCTCTGTAAATGTTTACAGATATAACGAATCTCCTCTAGCACGATTCCAATTTCAGTTGAGTAGGATTCAAATTGTGATTTATGCAAATCGGCCTGTAGAGCTTCATAGATTTGTTGTTCGTGCAAGATGATGGCATTACGTAAGTTTTGGAGTGCTTCTATTCGGAATGCAACGTGTTTTGTTTGTTGCGTGTGAAAGAATTGATGCTGCTTGGCTAATAATTCTTGAATAGGGTTCATAAGCGCCTCCTTTCATTTTACCCACGTATCCTGAGTTTATCATTGACAAAATATCGAATCAAATATTGCATGAATACTTAGATAATTAAACATAAAATATTCTGAAAAATAGATTGACGAACCTGAGGTTGTGAGGTAGAATCTGTAAATACGAAAGTAGCCTAAAAGGAAAAGGAGATGAGTAACGTGAGAATGATGTTGTTTCCCAATGCAAAGCAAATACAATTTCATATCTCCTGTAATCTATCTCTTATGTCCAAGGCATCACTGTCTTGATTAAACGTAGGTAAAAAACTAAGAGTGTAGGTTACAGCAGTTTGTAACGTGCGCTTTTTATGACAGAACAGATGTAAAGACATGTCGCACATAGTGACGTGTCTTTTTTGGTTCTGTCAGATATTGGGTTCATGCGAGAAGGGAGAGAGAATGCATGATAGCTGTGTTTCAAAAGTTAGGCTGGTTTTTTCGTGAAGAGTGGAAAAGATACTCCATTGCAGTCGTTTTTCTGGTGATAAATGGGGTATTGGAAGTCTTGCCTCCGAAGCTAATGGGGACATCGATTGACCAAATTTTTGCTGGCTCTATGACAACCACAAGATTGTTCCTCATGATTGGCTTATTGCTGGCAATCGCTTTAAGTAATTATGGAGTCACTTATATTTGGATGAGAAATTTGTTCGGGGGCTCGTTTTTGGTTAGTAGGAAATTACGCTCCAATTTAATGGGACAATTTTTAACAATGACCCCAACCTTTTATGAAAAAAATCGGACGGGAGATCTGATGGCTCGGGCGACGAACGATATTCAAGCAGTATCGCTAACCGCCGGGTTTGGGATTCTTACCTTAGTGGATGCGACTGTCTATCTGGGGGTTATTCTCCTTACAATGACGGTTGTTATTAGTTGGAAGCTTACCCTTATTTGTGTTTTACCAATGCCGCTGGCAGCTTACATATTAAGTAAGTATGGGGAGATGCTTCATAAAAGATTTACGGATGCACAGGATGTTTTTGGAAAAATGAATGATCAGGTGCTGGAGAATATTTCAGGCGTCCGGGTGGTTCGTGCCTATGTACAGGAAGCGGCAAGTAGGAAGAGCTTTCGAGAAATCTCTGAGGAAACGTATAAGAAAAACCTGTCCGTTGCCCGTATCGACTCACTATTTGAGCCTACGATGAAATTGCTAAATGGTATAAGTTTTTTATTAGGCATTGGGTTTGGAGCGTATTATGTTTACCATCAAGAAATTACAATAGGCGACATGATTTCATTTAACATTTATTTAGCCATGCTGTCTTGGCCGATGTACGCGATTGGGGAGCTAGTTAATATTATGCAGCGGGGTAATGCTTCTTTGGATCGTGTGAACGAAACACTTGCTTATGAACCGGATGTTCAGAATGGGTCCGATCTAGTGGATGTGCCAACACCGGCTACCATCTCATTTCAGAATGTCACCTTCCGTTACCCTTCATCTGAAGTAGAAAATTTAAAAGATATAACGTTTGAACTGAGCCGGGGGCAAACCTTGGGAATAGTTGGACGTACAGGCAGCGGCAAGACAACTTTGATACGTCAGCTTCTCCGTGAGTATCCATTAGGCAAAGGAGAAATCTTGATTTCAGGGACTCCCATGCAAAAAATTGCGATCGAGCAAGCGGTGGGCTGGCTAGGATATGTTCCGCAAGGTCAAATCTTATTTTCTAAGACCATTTTACAAAACATTCGATTTGGTAAACCGACCAGCTCGATGGCTGAAATCGAGCGTGCGTTGGTGATGTCGGCTTTTCAAAAGGACATTGCCTACTTACCAGAGGGATTGGATACGATGGTTGGAGAGAAGGGTGTCTCCTTGTCTGGGGGCCAGAAGCAACGTGTCTCGATAGCCCGTGCTCTAATAGCAGACCCAGAGATTCTTTTGTTAGACGATGCTCTTTCTGCGGTAGATGCTAAAACAGAGACGGAAATTATCACTCATATTCGTCAGGAGAGAGCGGGTAAGACCACGTGGATTACCACGCACCGCCTGTCAGCAGTTCAGCATGCCGATTTAATTATCGTAATGGATGATGGAACCATTGTTGAACGTGGAACTCATGATCAGCTTATGAAACAGGATGGCTGGTATAAACAACAATATGATCGCCAGCAAATCGAGGCAACTTTAACAGATGGAGAGTGAGAGACATGGGTAGGCCTTCTAAAAGGTTATGGCAATATGCCTTGCATTTTAAGAAAACCCTCATCTTGGCTTTAACCATGCTATCATTAGCGGTTGTAGCCGACCTGATGGGACCGATTTTGGTCAAAAAGATGATTGATGTGCATATACGAGGAATCGAGTATAGCTGGTATCAGAGCGAACAGGGGAGTGAAGCTGTTGCTTACCGAGGTCAGTATATAAAACGAAGTGATCATTGGGGGCCTGATGAGCAAAAAGGAAAAGAAGTTCGCATCTTACAGGTCGGGCGAGAATATTACTTCATTAATCAACCCATCGCATTTGATGGGGAACGGACCATTGAAAATGGAGTTATCCTGATTCAAAAGGGGGCGGACAAAGCGGTGTACCCTGCTGAAAAATTAACTTCAGCGGAGGTGTTTGCATTATATAAACCGGAAGTACAGCCGCTTATTACCCTTTGTTTGATTTACTTTGGCTTATTGGCTGTAATCTCTCTCCTGTTATATGTTAAAAAGTATTGGTTACAAATCTCCGCGAACCAGATTATTCAAAAGATGCGTGTAGACGTCTTTGACCATATACAGCGACTTCCGATTCGGTATTTTGACAATTTACCAGCGGGAAAAGTGGTTGCACGAGTGACCAATGATACAGAGGCAATTCGAGACCTCTATCTAACCGTGCTCTCGAACTTTTTTACGGGGATTATCTATATCACTGGTATCCTGGTCGCTATGTTCTTGCTAGATCCTATGCTAGGTGCCCTTTGTCTTGTGATCATTCCCATTTTGGTGGTGTGGATTTACGTCTATCGATATTTTGCTTCCCGTTTTAACCATGTCATTCGGGCAAGAATCAGTGATATTAACGGGATGATTAATGAATCGATTCAAGGGATGGCTATCATTCAGGCTTTCCGCCGTCAAAGGGAGACAAAGGAAGAGTTCGAGGAATTGAATTATGATCATTTTAAATACCAAAACAAATTACTGCTGCTAAACTCACTTACTTCCCATAACCTAACAAACTTCCTGCGGATCATCGGATTTGCCCTGTTATTGTGGTATTTTGGAGCACAGTCTTTAACGCTGGGCAACGCATTGTCCCTTGGAATGATGTATGCCTTTTTGGAATATATCGTTCGGCTCTTCAATCCGATTAGTGGGATTGTTAACCAGTTACCACAATTAGAACAAGCATTGGTGGCAGCCGAGCGCGTATTTGAACTAATCGATGAACCAGGTATTCCAGTAACTGACGGTAAAATGGATCGATATAGGGGAAATGTGAAATTCGAAAATGTATGGTTTGCTTACAAGGATGAGGAATACGTGCTGAAAAATATCTCCTTTGAGGCTAAGGAAGGTCAAACCATAGCATTGGTTGGTCATACAGGATCAGGTAAGAGCTCCATCATGAATATCCTATTTCGATTTTATGATTTTAACAAAGGGAAAGTAACCATTGATGGCAAGGAGATTCAGGAATGGCCCAAACAATATGTACGTCAGCATATGGGAATCGTACTACAGGAGCCGTTCTTATTTACGGGAACGATTGCTAGCAATGTCAGTCTGGGCGACCCAAATATTTCTCGGGAAAGGGTTGAGAAAGCTCTAGATGATGTAGGGGCCAGACAGTTGTTTGCCCATCTAAGCAAAGGCTATGATGAGCCTGTTGTGGAGAAAGGAAGTACACTATCAGCGGGACAACGTCAAATCGTGTCATTTGCTCGTGCCCTAGCCTTTGACCCGGCCATTTTAATTTTGGATGAAGCAACAGCTTCTATTGATACGGAGACGGAGTCCATCATTCAAAAGGCGCTGGATGTAGTGAAGAGGGGACGTACTACCTTTATTATTGCACATCGCCTCTCTACGATTCGTCAGGCAGATTGTATTCTGGTCCTTGATAGAGGGGAAATTGTAGAAAGCGGTAACCATGATGAATTAATGCAAATCAAAGGCAAGTATTATCAAATGTACCAGCTACAGCAAGGTGAAACGCAGGAGATAGGAGTATAGGACTTATTAGAGGGAGGACACTATGGCGTTTCCTGCTAATATTGAAAAAGAGATTACAGAGCATACCATTCTTTGTGACAGACGGGGAAATTTGCGACCAGATACCATTGGCTGGTCGCGTTATCCCTTGCACGATTGTCAGATACCGGGACATTTGGGGCGAAAAAAGAAGTGGAATTTTTGGTTTATTGTAAATAATCAAGTTATTATAACGGTAGCTGTTTGTCATTTGGATTATATCGGAGTAGCCTTTTTTCATTTGATCGATCTTCAATCGGGTCAGAAGGTGGAGCAAACGGTAAAGGTGCCCTTTGCGAAGGGAATACATTTGCCTGATTCTGTTCATGGTGATGTTCATTTTCAGCATAAGCATCTTCAGATTTCTTTTACGTCTCAGCAGACGACTACAATGATCGTGGTTGATGGGATGAATAGGGAAGGGATGCCTTTTTCAATGGAAATTAGTATCTCAGAGACTGCGGAAGCCTTGCATATGGTCATTCCTTGGAGTAATAGAAGATTTCAATATACAAAAAAACAACCGGGAAGAGCAGCCGCAGGTAAGGTACGCATAGGCAGTAAACATTACAATCTTACACAGGAGATGACATCAGCGAGCCTAGATTTTGGTCGTGGTGTTTGGCCTTATGTAACCCAATGGAATTGGATGACTTGTAGCTTTCAATGGAGGGGTAGCTGGTGTGGGTGTAACTTAGGGGCTGGTTGGACGGATGGAACGGGAATGACTGAAAATGGCCTGTTGATTCAACAGCGAGCTGAAAAAATAGCAGAACCGATTCAATTTGCATATGATAAAACCTCGCCTATGAAACCATGGCACATAACGACCATTGGTAGCGATCGCATTCAACTCAAATTTACCCCTATTTATTATCAGGAGAAACGCGAAAATTATTTAGTATTATCCACTCATTTACAACAGTATATTGGAAAGTATAGTGGGACGCTTCAAACAAAGAACAGCGAAATAATCAGGATAGATGATGTCTGGGGAATCTGTGAAGATCAACAGGCAAGGTGGTAACAGGCAGGTAACAATCAGTTGGAATGATAAGAAAAAACAGGGGGTTTAATCTGTTGAAGGGATATGTTAAACAATATTTTAGCCAATTTGATGTGCTAGTGATTAGCATTTTGTTTGCTTTCGGCTTTTTATGGTTAATTCCTGATATGGAACGCATTCATATTTGGATGGCATTGGCGATCGGGATGCTTTCCTACGCGGTCAGCGAATACCTCATCCATCGATTTATCTTTCATATGACCCCCCCTAAAATACGTTGGCTTTTAACAATGCTAAAGCGATTACACTACGATCACCATGTATCTCCCAATCAATTAAACCTGTTGTTCCTACCAGTCTGGTATAGCCTGCCTCTGATCATGATCGCAGGGAGTGCGGCTTTTTTCATCACAAAGGATTTTTCTCTTATGGTTGCATTTGTAACAGGGATTATGGGTTATTTACTTTATTATGAATGGACCCATTATATTGCGCACCAGCCTGTGCAGCCGATCACTCCATGGGGAAGATGGATGAAGAGAATGCATCTTTGGCATCACTATAAAAACGAAAACTATTGGTATGGCGTAACTAATCCTGCCCTCGATGTATTATTTTGTACCTATAAGAGTGAGAAACAAGTGAATCGTAGCTCCACAGCTCGTAATTTGGAACAACACGATATGAAATAAAAGCAGGAAGCCCATCTCTAAAGTATCTGAGATGGGCTTATTATGTGTTTTCCTTTGTTATTTGACATAGGAGCTAATGTCTACATTCAGAGCACTAGCGAGGCGCATGCCGAAATCTCGATCTGCACGGAAGAAGTTGCAAATAGCAAGCATTTTTGTTCGCTCATGTACAGTAGCCAAATCGTTAGCCAGATTAGCAATCAAATTGGCTTGTTCCTCTGGACTATAGCTACGATAACGCTCGCCAGCTTGGGCAAAATCATTCGGCTTATCAATTTTTTCGCGACTAACATACCCAACGAGAGGTGTCTCAGACTCCTTGTATGCAGGATCTTCTACAGGATTTTCCGCATGCCGGCTCGGTTCATAATTAACAGGAGAGCTTTGCTGCTTGAATTGCATTGCACCATCGCGTTGCTGATTATGGACAGGAGCATACGGACAATTGATCGGGAGTTGCAAGTAGTTAGCGCCTAACCGATAGCGCTGTGTATCGGGATAGGAGAACAAGCGTCCCTGCAAGAGCTTATCTTCTGATGGCTCAATACCTGGAACGGTTGCACTTGGAGAGAAGGCAACCTGCTCTACTTCCGCGAAAAAGTTTTGCGGGTTACGATTCAGAGTCATCACACCCACTTCTTGTAGTGGATAGCTTTGTTCATCCCAAATCTTTGTAGGGTCGAGTGGATCGTAATCCAGCGAATCCAGCTCATCGATAGGCATAATTTGAACATAGAGTGTCCACTGAGGGAAATCACCAGCTTCAATATGATCATACAAGTCTCGGGTAGCGTGGTTAAAATCCCTTGCCTGAATCTCTGAAACCTCCTGAGCAGTTAAATTCTTAACACCTTGGGCTGGTTTCCAATGATATTTTACATATACGACTTGGCCTTCTGGATTGACCCATTTAAATGCATGGACACCAAAACCCTCCATTTGCCGATAGTTAGCAGGTGTACCATGATCAGAGAAGAGCCAGGTAAGCATATGCGTTGATTCAGGAGTTAGAGTCATAAAATCCCAATAACGATCTGGGGTCTGGAGATTTGTATCAGGAGATGGCTTTAGGGAGTGCACCATGTCAGGGAATTTCAGGGCATCACGAATAAAAAACACCGGTAGATGGTTACCGACAAGGTCATAATTGCCTTCTTCTGTATAAAATTTGGTAGCAAAGCCACGTGGGTCACGCAAAGTCTCTGGGGAACCCTGCCCGTGAATAACGGTGGAGAATCGAACAAAGACAGGTGTTTTTTGTCCTACTTCCTGTAGGAAGGCTGCTTTCGTATATGAACTCATACTGTTCGTCACTACGAAAATCCCATGCGCACCTGAACCTCTAGCATGCACGACACGCTCAGGAATTCTTTCTCGATCAAAATGAGCTAGCTTTTCAATTAAATGATAATCCTCTAATGTCGCAGGTCCTCTTTTTCCCGCAGTGCGAGAATTTTGATTATCGCCTACAGGAACACCTTGATTGGTAGTTAAACGTGGTTTTTTATCCATATATGAACCTCTCCCTTAATTAGAGTTATTATCACAAGATAAATATATTAATTACTAATTTATAATTATTATAAAATGAAAATTGTTTTTGTCAATGAAAAATGTTAAGCAGGGGCTTCTGTTTGACCAGAATATTTATATAAAACTGTTGGAACATACTCATCCTTTTCAGCAATGACTCCGATATTTAAATTAGATTGTTGGATTGAACAGATCGCAAGCCATAATCAGGTTCAATCGAAAGAAATTGATAATATCGTTGGAATTATGGCTGGCATTGCTAATCAAACCAATCTGCTGAATGCTGCTATTGAAGCAGCACGTGCTGGCGAACAAGGAAGAGGCTTTGCAGTTGTGGCAGATGAGGTACGCAAGCTGGCTGAACAGTCTGAAGGATCAGCTCATCAAATTACAGAGCTAATCAAAAATGTGCAGCTTCAGGTCAAGCTAGCTGTAGATTCCATGAAAAAGGGTACCGGCAAGGTAGAGGAAGGGCTGCATAAGTCAAAGGAAGTACAGGGTGCTTTTCAGGAAATTCATGTTGCCGTAGAAGAAGTGGTTGCGAAGGTGAAAGGGGTAGTCAATTCGGTAGAAGGAGTTTGCCAGGGTAGTCAATGTATTATGACTGCTGTTGAAGTGGTCCATGCAAAAGCGATGGAAGGAGCAAGTGCAAGTCAAGAAAATGCAGCAGCTAGTGAGGAACAATTTGCTTCTATGGAAGAGATCACAACATCCTCGCAGGCTCTATCTCATCTAGCCGATGAAATGCAGGGACGTTTGCAACCGTTTTACATTATGAAAATAGAAGTGCAAATAAAGCCAGCAGGCAATGGTCCTGCTGGTTTTTTTAATTCCCTGTGATTACTACTCATGATTTGGAAAGAAAGTAGGAAACCTACATACCAATGAATTATTTTCCCTACACGACCGGCTGAAAAGCGAGGGTGGTTTTATGCTATATTTCTTTTTTATTTCAACAATTATTCATCTTAGCATTACGCTCCTTTTTACAGGTTTTATTATTACGGAAAAACGTATGCCAGAACGTACACTAGCATGGATTTTTGCAGTGTATAGCTTTCCGGTGATTGGAATTTGTTGTTATTTCTTTGCGGGGAGACATTGGGACACCGAAGAGAAGGATCGACAACATAACAAGCATCAAAACATCACCAACACTCAGCAAGGATTAGCATTGCGATGTACAAATGAAGACTCCCTAGTAGAGGCGACAAGCAGCTTGGATTCGACTACTAAAAGGCTGATCAGATTCATTCAAGCTAATGCGGGTGCGGAGCTAACACAGAAAAATCACGTGAAGTTATTTCATAAAGCGGCTCCTTTTTACACTGCTTTATGGGAAAAAATAGACAAAGCTATGTATCAGATTCACGTATTGTTTTATACAATTGAAGGAGATTATGTGGGACGATCTCTGCTTGATCTATTGAAGAAAAAGGCCGAGCAAGGCTGCGAGGTACGCGTTATTGTGGACGACATTGGAAGCAAAACCTTTCCTGATGCTTGGGGTGATGAATTGCGTCAAGCTGGCGGGGAGTTCTACAGATTCAGTCCACGTATGCATTTACGAACTTTTATGCGCCTTAATTATCGCAATCACCGCAAGATCGTTGTGATTGATAATGCTATTGGATTCTTTGGAGGATGCAATATTGGCAAAGAATATGTAGGGGAAGACCCTAAGCTGGGATTTTGGCGAGATACTCATATACAGGTTACTGGAGAAGCTGCCTGCGAGCTTCAAAAAATCTTTATAAAAGACTGGAAGATGGTATCTGGTCTTACCATAAATATGTCTAATTCTGTGGTAGAAACTAGTCCCGCCCCGACGAAGAAGCATGACGAAGAGATGGGCAAACCAACTGTTGAACCGGTTGGTGAGCATGAGAATAAGCATATGATTCAGGTGGTAGCGACTGACCCGCGGGAACGCTGGGAGCCAATTCGCCAAGCTTTTCTGCAAATGATCATGCGGGCAGAAAAATCGGTAAAAATTACTTCCCCCTATTTTATCCCTGATGAGGTGCTGCTGGCAGCCTTGTGCACGATTGCACAGGCAGGGGTAGAGGTAACGCTTATGCTGCCGGGCATTCCTGACAGCAAGCTGGTCTACTATGCTTCTCAAAGCTTCCTCGACGAGTTAAGAAAAGCGGGGGTTAGCATTTATTTGTACGACAAGGGATTCCTACATGCCAAGGTGTTACTAGTCGATGATAATCAAGCACTAGTGGGAACGAGCAATTGGGATTTC
Organism: Brevibacillus sp. SKDU10; assembly: GCF_001645205.1. Classification (NCBI taxonomy): domain Bacteria; kingdom Bacillati; phylum Bacillota; class Bacilli; order Caryophanales; family Paenibacillaceae; genus Brevibacillus; species Brevibacillus sp. SKDU10. The sequence goes on from NZ_LSSO01000163.1 coordinate 20,791, forward strand.
CGGAGCTTTTATCTTAATTTTGAAGTTAACGCCCTTTTTTATGGAAGGTCACGTTTCATTCAGGAGCTAACAGCCCAATTTGAACAGGATATTAGCAATAGTAAAGTAAGCAACGAAGAGCCTAAATCCATTAGCCGTAAATATGTAGAATCTGTAGCGCGGCTATTCTCGCCTCTTCTCTAGCGATAGCTAAATAAAAATTTTTTGGATGAAATGTACATGTGGAAAGGACAATAGTTTTCATGGAATGGATTATGTGGTAGAGTGTAAACAGTAGAAGGTCGGATAAGGTGATACTATCTGTTTTTACAGATTGGTAGTATCACCATTCCTCCTTATTTTTAGGTTAAAACTGTAAAAAATGAGGAAATTTGAGTTTGTGTGATAGACATATGAAAAAGCAAGAGGTAGGATAGTGTACAACCTAAAGAGAAGCAATACGGAATGGTGGAGGGAACGACATGAAAGTATGTAAATTTGGTGGTACTTCCTTGGCTAACGCCGAACAGATTCGCAAGGTATGTCAGATCATTCTGAATGATGGGACTCGTAGGCTTATTGTGGTCTCAGCTCCTGGAAAGCGTTATAAGGAAGATATCAAGGTCACTGATTTACTGATTGCATTTGGGAGGAAATTAATTGAATACGGTCAAGCTCAAGCGGAATGGCAGGCGGTTGTCGATCGCTATCAGGAAATTTGTTCAGAGTTACAATTACCACCAACATGCATAGGGGAAATCATAGCTAATCTTCAAAAATTGTTGCAATGGGATGGAGAAGACTCAGAAGGTTTTATGGATGTTGTAAAGGCCTCAGGAGAAGATAATTGTGCCAGAGTGGTTGCTGAATATCTAAGAACACTAGGAGCCCCAGCTACGTACATTAATCCAAGAGATGCAGGTCTTCTAGTCAGTGGTGAATATGGCAATGCTCAGGTACTTCCAGAGGCTTATGAAAAATTAGCTCTATTAAAAGAGAAAGAAGGGTTGCTCATCTTTCCGGGCTTTTTTGGTTATACACAGGAGGGTAAGCTAACAACCTTTTCACGTGGAGGCTCTGATGTGACCGGCTCCATTTTGGCCGCTGCTGTTCGAGCAGAGCTGTATGAAAATTTTACTGATGTTGATTCGGTGTACGCAGTAAATCCGCATTTAGTTCCTAATCCGTGTAAGATAAAGGAAATAACATATCGAGAAATGAGGGAATTATCATACGCAGGTTTTTCTGTTTTTCATGAGGAAGCGTTAATACCCGCCTTTCGTGCTGAAATTCCTGTTTGCATAAAAAATACGAATAATCCATCAGCACCAGGTACAAAAATTGTGACCAAACGAGATAATTCTTCTCGCATTGTAGCTGGTATTGCCAGTGATGTGGGGTTTTGTCGCATATATGTAAGCAAATACTTAATGAATAAAGAGATCGGCTTTGGCAGAAGGCTTTTGCAAATTCTTGAAGAGGAGCACCTGTCCTACGAGCATAGTCCGTCTGGAATTGACGATATTACAGTCATTCTTCGTCAACATCAGCTCACAAAGGAAAAAGAGGCTCGAATTGTATCTCGCATAAAAAATGAGTTGCATGTAGACGATGTACATGTACAATATAATATGGCTCTTGTTATGCTGGTAGGAGAGGGAATGCGGTCTTCTGTAGGTATTTCTGCTCGGGCAGCCACAGCGCTAGCTATCGCCGATATTAATATCGAAATGATTAACCAAGGTTCATCAGAAGTTAATTTAATGTTTGGTGTAAGAGCAGGGGATGCAGATAATGCTGTCATAGCTTTGTACCAAGAGTTTTATAAAGAAGAAGAGCTTTCTCTAGGAATATGCTAAAATAGATAAGTGCAAGGTTGTCCGTTGTCTGGACATGATTTCCTACGTGTAACAGAGATACCCCTATTTCAAGGTTGATAGATCGTACATGATTTGGATATCTTATAAAGGTAGAACAGACAACAAAACAGGCACGGATATTCAACATGTAAAAGAAAGGGTGAGGAAACATGTCGACAATGAGATGTATCACTGTATTTACAAACAATTACAGCGTGTTTTCTGAAATTTATCAGGTTGTGCTTAACACACCTTTGGCTGAGGACGAAGAAAAAGAAGTAGAGGGCGTTACCATCAGTGACGCAGGGGAAGTACCTGATGAATATATCGAAATGATGAAGCAAAAGCCAGAAGTTGCTGTTATGAGAATTAAAAAACAGAACATCACAATTCTACAGCATGGAGAAGTTTTTGAAATTCTGATGCCGTTGAACGAAGCAATTACTGCTTAATTTATTTACATTGGATTAAGCCGAATATAAGCAACAGAAAAGCCACCCATTCATACATTAGGAAAAGAAGAAGAACTTCTATCCAGTATGAAATGAGGTGGCTTTGTTTTGAATATTTTTCTTGACTATCCTGTATTTCCTCTGCCACGGCACGGGTATGGGAAACCCCCGCATGAAAAACTCCAACAAAAAATGGATCTGCAACGTAGTACGTATAAGGAATATCTTGAGGAGACCATGAAGCATGTTGATGCGTTAGCTACGATATCGTTAGATTATCCACAGAGTGATCAAGAGCCGTTTTATCGCAATAATTGGCTTCCTTTAATAGATGGTGTAGCCATATACACTTTCTTAGCAAAACATAAGCCGGCTCGATATGTAGAGGTAGGGTCAGGTAATTCCACGAAGTTTGCACGTAGGGCTATTCGGGATCTTCATTTGCCAACCAAGATCATTTCGATTGATCCACAACCGAGAGCAGAGATTGATTCTTTATGTGACGAGGTCATTCGACAAACGCTGGAAACGATCCCGATACATTTCTTCCAACAGCTAGAACCGGGGGATATCCTGTTTATCGATAGCTCACATCGTTCATTTACCAATTCTGATGTAACAGTTGCCTTTTTGGAAATTCTACCAATCTTAAAGCCAGGGGTAATCGTTCAAGTGCACGATGTTTTCTTACCATATGATTATCCGCATGAATATATGTACTTCTTTTATTCGGAGCAATATTTATTAGCGTCGTATTTATTAGGCGGTTCCAAATTGAAGCTGTTATTGCCTAACTTTTATGTAGCGGAGGATCGCGAATTATTTGGTATGCTAGAGCCACTGTATACCAAGCTGGGTGTTCTTAGTACGAATCCGCTTTGTGAGGGATGCTCTTGTTGGCTAGAGGTTCAATCCGATTAAAATTGTATTACTCAATTAATCAAAACAAATATAGCCTAGACTAGCATGTTACATAGGCAAAATAAAAACCTGTTGTCAACATTTTTTGTAGACAACAGGTTTTTTCGTTTCAATATCTTAACGACCGCTTTTTAGCTCCGTCCAAAGACGATCGTATACTTGCAAGGTTTCGCCGACATCTTTTAACCACTCTGTACGGCTCATCTCTTCAGGAGACAGGAAAATCATTTTATTGTTGCGATACTCTTCGTTATGCAGCGGATGCGCTTTTTCGTTTGGATTGCTATAGCCGATTGTTTCATAGTTTTTCACAGATACTGCTGGGTCCATCATGTAATTGATGAATTCTTCGGCTAGTTTTTTGTGCTTGGCACCCTTTGGAATGGCAAAGGTATCAGCAAAAATGGTTCCGCCTTCTTTTGGAACAACATAGCCAATGTTGTTATTTTCCGGATAAATAAAGGCTGCATCACCAGACCAAACAGTACCAATCCAAGCCTCTTCGGCAATGAATTTTTGTTTGATGGTGTCCGTATCAAATGCTAATAGGTTCGGTAACAGTTTCTTCAAGTCAGCATTGGCAATATCCAATTCTTTTTCACTGATTGTACTGTTGGAGAAGCCATTTTTTTTCAAGGACATGCCCAAAGCTTCACGAGAATCATTTAATACGACAACACGACCTTTATATTTCGGATTCCATAGATCGCTCCAGCTTGTTGGTGGCTCTGTTACATATTTCTTATTATAGGCAATCCCAGTTACACCCCATGTGTATACGACAGAGTATTTGTTGTCTGGATCATACGGAGGTGTTTTAAAGGTAGACACCAGATTTTGCAGATTAGGGATCGCTGATTTATCCAGTTCCTCTAGCAGGTTTAATTTGATCATCGTATCAACCATGTAATCGGAAGGCTGAATAAGGTCAAATTGGGCACCGCCAGCCTGAACCTTTGCTAGCATATCTTCATTGCTGGAGAAAATCGCATAATTGACCTTAGCATCGAATTTTTGCTCGAAATCCTTAATAACATCCATATTAAAGTTATCTGCCCAGCTATAGATGTTTAATACTCTTTCTTCTTTTCCACTATTAGATGAGCATCCAGTCAGGGCAAGTACAGTAGTCATAACGATTGGCACAATGGCCTTAAGTAAACGCATAGCATATCCTCCTCCTGTGAGAAAAAGTTTATTCTTGAGTGGTTTTATTTCCGGTACCTTTAAAGGCAAGTGATTCTGCAAGGACAATTAATACCACAATCACGAGAATCATTATTGTTGATAGGGCATTTAGCTCAGGAGAGACACCACGTTTGACCATACCATAAATATATAGTGGCAACGTAGTAGAATCTGGTCCTGCTACAAAGAAGCTGATTACGAAATCATCCAGAGACATCGTGAACGTCATTAAAGCAGCCGCGATCAGTCCTGGGGAAATAATTGGCAAAGTAATATAACGGAACGTATTAAACGAGGAGGCGCCTAAATCTTGGGCTGCTTCCTCCAATTCCTGCCCCATACCAGCTAGACGAGCGGTAATGATGACCACCGCAAAAGACAAGCTAAAGGTGATATGAGCAATAATGATCGTTAGTTTACCCAGTGGCATATACAATTGGCTAAACATGACCAGCAAGGATAATCCCATCAGAATATCGGGAATTAGGATTGGTAAATAAATTAATCCATTGAATGCTTGCTTAAAGCGAAATTTGTAACGATGGAGGGCCAATGACAGAAAGGCTGCCAGAATGGTAGTGACCACTGTTGTAACTACGGCGATAATCAAGCTATTCGTCAATGCATCTAGCACACGATCATTTTCAAACAGAGAAGTGTACCACTTTAAGGTAAAGCCTGACCAAGTGGCATTGATCCTCGAATCATTAAAAGAATAGAGGATGAGTACGGCGATCGGCAAATATAAAAACGCGATAATCGCCAAAGAGTATGCAAACAGGAGATTTTTACGCATTTTCATAGCCTCATCCTCTCCCTTCTTGTTTCTCTTGCATTTTGGTTGCGCGATAGTATAAATAAATCATTATGATCGAGAAGAGTACAATCACCATGGATAATGCTGAACCAAATGGCCAATCACGTGCAGACAGGAATTGGTTTTGAATGACATTACCAAATAGTGAAGATTTAGCTCCACCCATTACATCTGGAACAACGAACATGCCCAGTGAAGAAACGAAGACTAAAATACAGCCGCTTACAACTCCCGGCATAGTTAGAGGCAGGGTAATGTGCCAAAATGTTTTGGCTGGTGTAGCTCCTAAATCATAGGCAGCCTCGAGCTTTTTACGATCTAATTGTTCTAAGGAGACATAGATCGGCAAGATAATAAACGGCAACAACGCATAGACCATCCCGAGCAAAACAGCTCCTGGTGTATACAAGAGCGTGAGCGGTTGGTCGATAAGGCCAAGCGATTGCAAAACAGTATTTACAAGACCTTGTGTACGTAAAATGATGACCCAAGCATAAGAGCGAACCAGAAAATTAATCCAAAATGGAATCATCACTAATAAGAGCCACAAGTTTTGCCACTTACGATCTAGTCGGGTAATCATATAAGCTAAAGGATAACCCAACAACAGACAAATGATGGTCGTTCCCACGGATACAAGCAAGGTTTCGATAAAAATTTGTACATAAAGCGATTCAAAGAATCTAGCATAGTTAGCTAGTGTAAATTCATAGACGATTTGCCCGTATACTCCCCTCTTCAGAAAGGAAAGCATAACCACAAAAAGCATGGGCACTAAGAAGAAGATCGTTAACCAGAGGAATCCTGGGAGAGCGAGTAGCTTTCCTTTATTTTTCAACGCAGAATCACCTCATCTTCTTCTGCCCAGAATACACCAACTCTCTCGCCTTTGTACCAAGAGCCTTTTTCGTAAAGATGTGCAGTAATAACAATGTCGTCCTCGGCGCGGACAAACACCTTAAAGATATTACCTAAGAAAATAATATCTTCAATGATTCCTTTGCTCTTGTGTCGAGCTACTTCCTCATTTTCTTTATATAAACGAATCTTTTCAGGACGTACTCCTAAAAGACCTGCTTTTGTATTTAAGATATTGTTTTCGCCAATAAAGGTTGCAACAAACAGACTGTTTGGCTTGTAATAAATTTCTTCTGGTGTGCCCAATTGCTCAATTCGACCTTGGTTCACAACCGCGATGCGGTCTGACATTGACATAGCTTCATCCTGATCGTGCGTCACATAGATAAAGGTAATGCCCAGATTCCGCTGAATATTTTTTAGTTCAACCTGAAGGTTTTTGCGCAGTTGGTAGTCGAGAGCACCAAGCGGCTCGTCCAATAATAATACCCTTGGATTGTTAATGATCGCACGGGCAATTGCAACACGTTGCTGCTGTCCACCAGATAGCTGTTTTGGTTTACGTTTCTGATATTCGGTCAGTTGTGTAAAATGCAGCACTTCTTCCAAACGAGTCTTTTGTTCGGCCTGAGGCACATTTTTCATTTTTAAACCAAAAAGAATGTTTTCAGCAACGGTCATGTGTGGGAACAGAGCATAATGTTGAAATACCATGTTCATATCTCGTTGGTAAGGAGGGATTTTGGTTACATCCTTTCCATCTAGGTAGATATGTCCAGAAGTAGGCTCTTCAAACCCAGAAATCATGCGCATCAGCGTCGTTTTTCCGCATCCGCTGGGACCGAGCAAAGTGATGAATTCACCTTCCTGGATTGACAGTGAAAATGCGGGAATGACCACGTGATCATTAAAGCTTTTTTCCACTGAATCCAAGTGTATGATCGTTTTCATTTATCATTTCCCATCTCTATATAAATTTAGTAGTTCTCACCCAATTGTCTCTAAAAAAACGCTAAATATTAAGATATATCATTGGGGCAATAAATTCAATGAAATCACAAATAAAAAAGCAAGAAAAAATCTCCATCAACTAGCGACGGAGACATGTTCATAGTAGCGTGCAAGTAGCCTCGTAACAGTTATAAGAGCAATATGTATTCTAGATAGATTGTCTGTCAGACACAAAGCAATTATGAATGGCAAAAACTATCACACGAGGATTGTAACGTGAAAGACAATCGTTTGTCGAGTTCTAGAGCCAAATATCCACAAAATAATCTACATTTGCATGATGACTTTTATGGAGATCATTTATGCTTCAAATACATACCGTTATCGTTTTACGTAGCAAGCCGTTGTGCTGGCAAAATCTCATCTTTTGCAGATGCTAGTAGCCGGCGACTGTTTCCTACAGGGATACACATTGGTGTTCCATACAGAGGATCGGCAATAATTTTAGATTGCATACGGAAAACATGTTCGACCATTTTTTCAGTCAGTACGGTTTCTGGACTACCTTGAGCATAAATTTGTTTATCTTGAACAGCGACTAAATGATGCGCATATCGACATGCTAAATTAAGATCATGCAGCACCATGACAATTGTAGATGCACGTGTCTGATTTAATTCAAATAAAATATCAAGCACTTCAATTTGGTGAGCCATATCTAAATAGGTAGTAGGCTCATCCAGCAAAATAATATCCGTATCTTGAGCCAGTGTAAGAGCAATCCAAGTACGTTGGCGCTGACCACCGGAAAGCGAATCAATAGGACGGTGAGCTAGCTCTGTTAATTGCGTCACTTCCAGGGCAAAGGCGACCTTTTCCTCATCCTCATCAGTCCATTGCTTGAGCCAGTTTTGGTGTGGATAACGCCCTTGTTTCACTAGTTGCAAGACAGTTAATCCTTCTGGTGCAATCGGTCCCTGTGGCAGTATAGCCATTTGCTTGGCGATCTCTTTTGTTGTTTGTTCTGCAATACCTTTGCCATTTAATAATATATGTCCTGATGAAGGTTTTAATAATCGAGCCAAGGAGCGAAGAAGAGTGGATTTCCCACAACCATTGCTTCCAATTAAAACGGTAATTTCACCCTTAGGAATACGCAGGCCAAGATTTTCAATTATAATGGAATCCCCGTATTGCAGGGTTAGTCCTTTGGTTTCTAGAGCAGACATTGCATCTCATCTCCTTACTTATTACGATTTTTAACCAATAGAAATATAAAGAATGGCGCTCCGATGAGGGAGGTGAAAATTCCTACAGGCAGATCAAGCGGCGCAAAAACAGTGCGAGCTGCGAGATCAGAGACTAAGACGATAAGGGCACCCAGCAGTGCAGATGCGGGCAATAAAGCTCCAAAAACGGGACCTACTACCTTTTTTGCAATATGAGGAGCTAGCAGTCCAACAAAGCTGATTGCCCCACCGATGGCCACAGCAGCGCCTGCCAATGCCACGGAGAAGGACAATAGGATGAGTCGATGCTTTTCAACAGCAGAGCCGGCTCCTTGGGCCACATCATCTCCTAATTGCAGCAGGTTGACACTACGACCGTATATAAAGGCGAGTAACATAAAGCAAGCGATCCAAGGAGCTAACATGGATACGGTATCCCATGATGTTCCATAGACACTGCCTGTTAGCCAAATTTTAGCCTTAGGCGTCAAATACAGCGGGCTTGCAACGGTGATTAAGGTGGTAAGAGCGGCTAAAATCTCTTTCACACCAACTCCTATCAATACTAGTCGTACAGGAGTTACTCCTTTTTTCCAAGCTAAGACATAAATTAGTAAGCCTGCAATACCAGCTCCTACAATAGCAAACAAAGGAAGCCAGAAAATACTCGCTGTTTCAAACAAAACAATGAAGACGACTGCCGCAACGCTAGCACCACTGGTAATACCAATAATGTCAGGAGAAGCGAGTGGATTGCGAATGATGCTTTGAAGGATTGCCCCTGATACACCAAGCCCCATTCCAACGAGCATACCTGTCAAAAGACGAGGCATGCGAAATTTCATGACAATTAGATTTTCTTGGTCGCTTCCTAATCCAAGAAACACTTTCATAACATTCCAGGGAGAAATCGGATATTCACCTACTCCGACGCTACATACCATTGCCATAAACGTTAGGAACAGAATAGTAAGCACGATCCATAGCACACGTTTTTCCATTAAATAGGAAATGTTTGGTTTTTTAAGACGAAAAATAAGTAGTTTATTCATGAACGAAGCATCCCCTTTCGAATGACATAAATGAAGAAGGGAGCTCCAAATAAGGCTGTCATTACACCAATTGGCAATTCCTGAGGCATCGCGATCGCCCTAGCTAAGATATCAGAGATAACCAGTAAAATTCCTCCGAATAACCCGCTGTACAATATTGTCCACTTCATATCGTTTCCAGTAAGGTAACGAGCTAAATGAGGAGTGAACAAACCTACAAAGCCTATTGGTCCTGCTACAGCCACCGAACAGCCAGATAAAATAATCACAACTGCACCCATTCCGATTTTTAACAAAAGAGTTCGTTGTCCTAAGCCCTTTGCTACGTCTTCTCCTAGCATGAACGTATTAATTGCTGGGGCTAACAGCAGTGCTATTATCCATGCCGCGATCATGAACGGTAACACTTCCATTAAATAGGAGAGCTTACGATCAGCTACAGAGCCAGCTAACCAAAATAATACTTCCTCTAAGGCTTGTTCATTTGTAACTAAAATTCCATTCGTGAAGGAAGAGAACAGAGCGGTTAATGCCGCACCTGCCAATGTCATTTTTAAGGGAGTCATCCCATCGCGACCAATAGAGCCTAAGATATAAACAGCAATCCCACCCAGCAGGGCTCCCGTAAAACCAGCCCAGGTTAAGGCTTGCATAGAGTTTGCTCCTAAGAAACCAACAGAACAAACAATAGCAAATGAAGCGGCTCCATTTATTCCAAAGATGCCTACGTCCCCAATCGGATTACGTGTCAAAGCTTGCAGAATAGAACCTGCTATACCTAAATTAATCCCTATGGCCGCTGCAATAATACTGCGCGGAACTCTCGTTTCAAGGATGACAATATGTTCGTTGCTTCCGTTAAAATGTGTATAAGCTTCTATCAGAGTGTGTATATCAGTATTAATTACACCGTAAACGACACTGACAAGCATACAAGCTAGCAATACTAACAATCCGAGTAGTAGACCTGTTGCTTTTACAAAAGGCCGTTCTAAGATGCTCTTTCTCATTTCAGTGTTCTCCTATTTTTTTACATTCTTTCAGTATCAGATGACAGGTGTTCAACATGATTATTTTTCGAAAGTTCAAAAATGTGTAAGGAAATGTTTTCCCTTGTTGACACATTGTATTCTGGCATATACGATTATATCCGACATTGATAATCGTTATCAAGAGTTCTAGGGGGAACAACAGATGAAAATTTCACAAATCGTGCATCATTCACGTTTCATGAAGATTGCTGCGCCAGTTTTGCTGCTTATGATGCTTGTCGTAGGATGCGGTCAACAGCAGAATGCTGCAACAGAAGCCAAGCCTAGCGAGACAAAGCAAGAGGGTACAGCCTATAAGGTAAAGCATGCAATGGGAGAAACGAATGTAAATGGAACTCCCCAACGTGTGGTAGTTTTGACACGTGAAGGTACAGAAGCTGTTCTTGAACTAGGTGTTAAGCCAGTTGGCGCTGTACAATCCTGGGATAAAAAGGACCAACCCTTCTATGATCATATCAAAGCAGATATGGAGGGTGTAAAAGATGTCGGAGATGAGCTACAGCCAAATATTGAAGCAATTGCGGCTCTAAAACCGGATCTCATTCTTGGTGTAAAAATGCGTCATGAAAAGATTTATGATCAACTAAGTGCCGTTGCCCCAACTGTCTTGGCTGAAACATTGCGCGGTGAATGGAAAAACAACTTTAAATTGTATGCGGAAGCATTACATAAGAAAGCAGAAGGCGATAAGGTAATTGCCGATTTTGATAAAAAAGTAGCAGACCTGCGTGCAAAAGCTGGGGATAAATTAAAAACAGAAGTATCTCTCGTTCGTTTTATGCCTGGTAAAACTCGCATTTACTACAGTCAAACCTTTGCAGGAATGCTATTGAATGAAGTAGGCTTTGCGAGACCAAAAGCACAGCAAAAAGATGATTTTGCAGCCGAAATTACCAAAGAACGCATGCCTGAATTAGATGGCGATATCTTGTTCTACTATACGTACAATAAAGGTGTAAATGATGACAGCGGTAGCAAGCTGGAACAAGAATGGACAAATGATCCGTTATGGAAAAACCTTACTGTAACCAAGAACAACAAAGTATTTAAAGTAGATGATGTCATTTGGAATATAGCAGGCGGTGTACGTGCAGCTAATCTGCTGTTGGATGAATTTGATAAGTATCTGGTAGAAGGTAAACAATAACATATTGTAAAAGAAAGAGGACTGATCTAGTAGCCTGAGGGGCTTATGATCAGTCCTTTTTTCTAATGCTGGCAGTTTGGGCAGTAAAATACCTTGCGGGAAGCTAAACGAGTCATGACGATAGGTGTCTGACAACGTAAACAAGGCTCTTGGGGGCGGTCATAGACCAAGCAATGATGATTATATCCTCCGGTGAGGCAATCATTCTTATAAAATCGGTACTCCATATAACCCCCTAGCTGTAAGGCGCGTGTCAATACCTCATGAAGTGCTTGGGATAATGCTTGAATATCTGCTTGCGATAATTCCTGACAATTTTTAAGAGGCAACTGCCTTGCTTGAAAGCAAATTTCATCAGAATAACAATTGCCAATGCCTGCAATAACATGCTGATCGGTAAGGGCTTTTTTTAACACGGTTCGTTTCTTTTTCAACAGTTTGGCCAGATCGGCTGCGGTAAATAACGGCATAAGCGGCTCAGGCCCAAGTGTAGCAAGCTGCTGTGAAATACCTTCGTCTTTGTATAGATGTAAGTAGCCGAGCCGCAAGCCATGGAAAAAAAGCTTATTTTGATCAAAGGTCAGGGTAACCTGGGCTGTCCGATCCAATTTATCAGCATCGCTACCCCAGTACATAAATCCAGATAACATGAGGTGGAGCAACAGAACCTGATTGTTGCTTAGATGAAATAATAGATACTTACCACGGCGCTGAACAGTTGTGATCGTTTGATTCAACAGTGCCTGCTGGAAGTAAGTGACAGGACAATTGATGGTTTTCTCCCGTGTTACCTCGACATGTCGAATCGGTTTATCTAAGATATAGCGATTTAACATGCCCCTATAATGCTCCATCTCTGGAAGTTCTGGCATAGAAGTTCCTCCTTTTACAAGAGTGGCAATACTAGATCTATAATCTCTGTTTACCTTCTTCATATCGTGAAGCCTTCAGCAGTAATAGTCTGTTTCAATTTCATAAGAAAAATTAGGAAGATGGGGAGAACCTTTCGTTTTTCGGGGAAAAATATACTATAATGAGACGAGTTGACTTCAAAATATCGAGTTCGTGAATAGATACATAAAGACAGGAGAATAAACATGAAACATCAAGTAGATTTGATCGCAACCGCTGCATTTGGCTTAGAAGCAGTAGTAGCGGAAGAAGTACGCGGGATGGGGTATGAGAATGTAACGGTAGAGAACGGAAAGGTCGTGTTTCGTGCTGATATTTCGGATATTCCGCGCACAAATTTATGGCTGCGTACGGCAGATCGCATCCGATTGAAAATTGGTGAATTCAAAGCGACCAGCTTTGATGAATTATTTGAAAAAACAAAGGCATTGCCTTGGTCTGATTTTATTCCAGAGAATGGACACTTTCCTGTAGAAGGGAAATCAGTAAAGTCAGAGTTGTTTAGTGTATCTGATTGTCAGGCAATCGTAAAGAAAGCAGTTGTAGAAAGCTTAAAGAGAACCTACCATACAAGCTGGTTTAACGAAGATGGTCCTACTTTTAAAATTGAAGTGGCGTTATTAAAAGATATTGCGACTCTAACCATTGATACCAGTGGAGCAGGCTTACATAAACGTGGCTATCGTGATTGGATCGGGGCAGCTCCTATTAAGGAGACGATGGCTGCTTCGTTAATCATGCTTTCACGTTGGAAGCCAGATCGTGTATTGATTGATCCGTTCTGCGGCTCTGGTACGATTCCGATTGAAGCCGCTATGATTGGCAGAAATATTGCTCCTGGTATGAACAGAGAATTCGTTTCGGAGAACTGGCCGATTATTCCGCGGACAGCATGGCGTCAAGCGCGTGCTGAGACGCATGATTTGGCTCAATACGATCGACAACTGGAAATTATAGGGACCGATATTGATGAAGAGGCTATTAAAATAGCGAGACGGAATGCAGAGGAAGCTGGAGTAGATGACGCGATCCACTTTCAACGCATGGATATGAGAGATGTAAGTTCGAAAAAGAAATATGGCTACCTGATTTGCAATCCGCCATATGGAGAGCGTCTAAGCGACTATCGCACGGTAGAAAGATTGTATCGTGACATGGGGCAGGTATTTGGTAAGTTAGATACATGGTCTTCTTACGTGATTACCTCTGATGAAAATTTTGAGTCATATTTTGGCAAGAAAGCCAGCAAAAAACGCAAGCTATTTAATGGAAACATGCGTGTGGATTACTATCAATTCTTTGGGCCGCGTCCACCGCGTCCACGGGCTAATTCTGGGGATGTAACAGAACAAGAGAGATAAACGTCATATACATGGTTGAATAGATAGAGAAGATCGATTCAGGTAAGGAGAGAGGTTGTTTTTTATGTGGAAAAACGGTTTTACTCATAGGCTGATGAGTGTGGCAACAGCTACTGCCTTGTTGTTGACCTCAGGCTTCATGACACCCCAAGCTTTTGCGGCAAAAGAGGGGAATGCTTCTATCCCGGTATCCTCTTCTGCTTATCTAGGGAATGGTGAGTTCCTGGATACGAAAGGTCACTATGCAGAAAAAGCAATTAAACATCTTGCCAGCATGCAGGTTATTAATGGGGTGACGGCTACCGAATTTCGGCCAAATGCTCAAATATCCCGCCAGGATTTTATTGTGCTATTGTCCCGTGCATTAGGAGTGCTGCCAAGCGAGCATGCAGAAAGCACATTCTCTGATCTCGCAAAAGATAGTGTGTATCAAGCATATGCTTCTACATTGGCTGATAATGGAATTATGAAGGGCAAAGCCGACGGTAGTATGGGAGGCAAAGAACCTCTTTCCCGTCAGGAGCTAGCTGTGCTGCTAGAGAGAGTTAATCAGCACCTTTCAATTGGAGCAACCGAGAAAAAAGCGAATCCTGCTACTTTTTTGGATGAAAAAAAGATAGCTGGCTTTGCACAAGAGGCAAGTTATGCAGCGGTTCGGCAAGGATGGCTGACTGCTTATAAAGGAGCATTTCAGCCTGATAAATTGGTAACGCGTGGCGATGCGGTTGTGTTAGTGGATCGCCTAGTAGAGCTTCGGAAAAAACAAGCTGATGGAAAAGGCTTTACTGTTAATCACTCTAGCATCAAGATCATGACTGGAATGACTGAACAAATCAAGGTCAAGCCTGAGGGAGATCAGCCACTGCCATTTACGCCGATTTTTGCTTTTGACGATAAAGCGCTAGGCCATATTTCTGCGGACGGTACATTCGTAGCGGGTACAGCAGCAGGTAAAGGAGTAATAACGGTAACGGTTGGTTATCAAAGCATCCAAATACCAGTAGAGGTAACAACTCATGGTATAGCTGAGGATGAGAAAAAAGCGGAGGATCAAGCAAAAACGGACGTAGCCAAGACAAATAATGCTGAGTCTAAAGCTGATGACACGAAGCAGGCCGATAACAAACAACAAACCGACGATAAGAAACAAAACGTTGAGCAAAAATCATCAACGGATCAAGCTTCTTCCGAACAAAAGGCCCAAAGCCAGTCTGTAGCATCTGCAACAGAAACTGTCAGTAGTAAAGCAGCTAAGGAAGAGAAACAGGAGCAAAAAGAGGAAGAGTTAGTAGAAGGCTGGATTAATTATGCCCGTAACAGTCAGGTAACCGTAAAATCACTCGATCCTGCTGACCCCTTATTTAATGAGTCAGAGAAAAAATATCCTGGGCCGGCTGGCGGATTGACCGATCCGGCAGATGTTTGGACAGGCTATCTTCGTCAAATGGGACGTGAAATAACGCTTGATCTACATAAGGTACAGACGCTGGATATGGTAGAGCTTACCTTTAGACAAGAGAAAACAAGCGGGATTACACTGCCTTCCGAGCTAGAGGTGGAAGTATCACGGGACGGTAAAATTTGGGGTTATGCGGGTAAAGCTACGCATGCTATTTCCCCTGGGGAATTACAAAAACTGGATCGCACCCTGCGCATTAGCTTACCGGAATTGGATGCACAGTATGTTCGATTACGTTTTCCTGTAAAAGTGTTCACATTCGCTAAACAACTGAAGGTATATGGACATGAAGCAGAGCCTGCACGGGCTAAGCTCATCTCCTTTCCTTTAAGCAAAACGAGTACACCTATAGAAGATAATAAGGCAGATGACCGGGTAAAAGATATGCTA
>NZ_LSSO01000164.1:0-20545 GCF_001645205.1 Brevibacillus sp. SKDU10
ATGATAAGGAATCCAAGAAATGGGAAAATGTAACTTATATAACAGAGGATAGGAGTGCTGCTACATGCTGACGCCACTGAAGGATAAGACGGTCGTAGTGACCGGAGCCAGCAAAGGAATCGGCAAAGGAATTGCGAGAACCTTCGCCGCACAGGGGGCGAAAGTCGCGGTCGTCGCACGCAGCTTGACGAAAGCAGAGGAAACCGCGGAGGAAATCCGGAAGAACGGAGGCATTGCTCATGCCTTCCAGGGCAATGTCGCCGATTTGGAGTCGATGAAGTGCGTTGCGAGCGAGACGGCCGGTACTTTCGGGGGGATCGACGTGCTGTGCGCCAATGCCGGTATTTTTCCGAATGCGCCGATCGAGGAGATGACCGGCGAGCATTGGGATCAGGTGATGAACACGAATGCTCGCGGGACTCTGTTTTCCCTTCAAGCCTGCCTGCCCTTTCTGAAGAAGGCGGAATACGGCCGGATCATTGTTACCTCTTCGATTACGGGGCCGGCCACCGGCTATGCCGGATGGTCGCACTACGGCGCAAGCAAAGCCGCTCAGCTTGGATTCATGCGCAGTGCGGCGCTCGAGCTCGCGCGTTACTGTATTACCATTAACGCCGTCATGCCCGGCAACATAATGACGGAAGGCTTGGATGGCCTTGGAGATCATTATCTGCAGGCGATGACGGCGTCCATCCCGCTCAAGCGGCTCGGAAGCGTCGAAGATATCGCTTACGCCGCTCTTTTTTTGGCTTCGAAGGAGGCAGGTTATATTACGGGCCAAACCATCATCGTTGATGGTGGTCAGATTATTCCAGAGAGTCTGGAAGCGATGGGGCAAACCTGATTCGATTACGATAGGACACCATATCGATACCCCGAGAGAGAAGGCAGGCGCATGTCTTTGTCTTTTGAAGAGCGAAACATTTCATCATGAACCTCTGCTGGCCGAGCTCAATGTAATCATCATAACCTATGTATAAGTGGACATCCGTTTTAGAAGAACGGTTATGTCCACTTTTTTGTGAAGGTGAAGGTGGAAGTAGGGGCCCTGGGAGGTTGGCCAATAAGTATCCTATATTACCGGAGATGCCTTGCAAAGCCTTGAAAATTAGTTGGGGAAAATCCGATAGAATGCCGAACTCAGATAGCCTAGATGGGACTTGTTTAAAGTTGTCTACTTGACAGGGGCAAGATCACATAGTGGGTGGCTATTCTTTTTAAGCTGCTCGCTTTTGAGTTACCTCTTCTTCTGCTTTGGAATTGCAATTGCTGTTAGGTCATCATCATCTGGCTTAGTTGGCGGTTTTTCCTAATATAACTTTGATAGCCTGTACCAAATACCAAATAAGTTATTAATAATGCCAAGTATTGCTGCAAAGATGCTAAGTACTGCTGCGATTACGGTTAATAACATCATAATCAAACATCTTCCTTTTCTTTGCTTTTTACTACCCTTATATACCGTTGGCAGTTTGGTTATTCACTTTGAGGGGTTTTACACACTAACTATCGCTCCAACTGATCAATTTGTTGCTGGTTTTACGGATTTGGATATGTTGAATATTTAAGAAAGCCATTAAAAAAACGTGTAGCTGAACTTTTTTTTAAAAAATTTTTTATAAAAAAGAAGTCACTCTTGATGAGTGGCTTTTTTGTCATGCAAAAGCCACTTATAAGTAGAAGGGTAAAACGATGGGAGGTGCTGAATTGAAAATAGTTTCTTTAAGTGACAAAGAAATTGAATTAATCGGCTTTCTAAAAGATCCAAATAATCAGAATCAAGTGGCCGCGATAGTTTCTTGGCTTCTTATACAGATTCAACAATCTTTTCCCACGGCATAACCGTTTTTAGCATTACAAAAGGATCAATATCCTCATCCCGAGCTTTGATAAGTGCAACTCCCAAGTCAGCATAATGGACAACTTTTTCATGTACAGCTTTACTGTTCTGTTTCTAGAGTTCCTCTTGTTGTTTCCATCCTTTTGATTGGAAGGTTAAGATTTGCTTATCGTGGATCTCAAATGCCTGGTTAACTAAATCTTGACTAAGATCCAAAAGATACGCCACCAATACCGTATATCGTTTTGCTTCATGGAAGCGTCGAAAGGATTGAGGCTCGTATCGAGCACCAAGGCGCGAGAGATGTCTTAACCGGTTGGGATGGATCTCTTTCGTTTCGATATTTAGTTGTAAGTTCCGTATATAATCTAACCGTTCAATAACCTTTAGAGCCGGACAGCGTAGAGTTAAATCAAATACGTTACGCCGGATCTGTTGCTGGCGATTAAGCTCGATCCTACTGGATACCTGTACCTTTCCAGCTTTTACGACTTGAAAAACGGTCCTTACAAGATTCAACAACAGCCATAGAAAAGGCAAAAAGACCCTCAAAACGAGGGCCCCTTTTTCAGTGGATCAATGGCAGGGCGGCGCATCTCTTTTAACCCAGAGGGCGCGTGGGGAACCTTTCCCACCTCACCGATCCACTACTAGCTTAGTTATTTTTTCCGGAAAACATAACCGAGCAGTAAATGTCATGTTTAACGCAACGTCAAGAGGGATGTTAATTATCTAAGAGCGAAACTCGATAAACTTGAGCCTAACTTAATGCTCAGTAATAGGGCACCAAACAAATGTGATCACAATACCCGTGAGATCCTCCGAACTGACGGCAACGTAGGTAACATACTTCATCCAATCGTACTCTTGGTTGTAAATACGGGAGACATATCGTTTCACAATCTTCATGAGGCGGACTTACACGTACACATTCAGTCATACATTCGTCATAGTTACTAGGAGGTTGACGAAATTCAACCAATTGAC
Organism: Brevibacillus sp. SKDU10; assembly: GCF_001645205.1. Taxonomy (NCBI): domain Bacteria; kingdom Bacillati; phylum Bacillota; class Bacilli; order Caryophanales; family Paenibacillaceae; genus Brevibacillus; species Brevibacillus sp. SKDU10. The sequence continues at coordinate 2,828 of NZ_LSSO01000164.1, forward strand.
CATTTACTTTCTTGAATCGCTTAGACTTAGATTTTTTCTTTTTCAAGTGATATCACCTCCGTATTAAGATCTATGATAGTTTATTAACAGCATTTCCCTTTGACTGGGCGAGAGAGTTCTCATGTATCGAAAATGGACGTAAAAAACAGCGTTCAGGAAGGTCACCGGCGTGGGATTCGAGCTATGCAATGGATGACGACGTATTGCTATGGAAACAGCTGTTGAAGAAAAGGCTCGGATATCCGGCAAGGAGTTTAGCCTCCTCCTCAAAGGATTCAGTATCAATGTCTTTTAGGTTTTTCAGAAAAACAGTGGGCAAATAGAAATAAATTCTGGACATGTATATTCTCCTTCATCAATATAGAGGACGAAGAGGCTGTTACATGAAGAAAAGTAGGTTAGGGAGATGGATAGTTAAGGTATTGAAGATTATCGGGATTTTTTCAATTCTTACAGTGGTACTGATGATTTTTATTATAGGTTTTTTATGTTATCGGATAGCAAATACATACAGGATACAATTTTATTTAATCAGATAACGTTTTTTATCGGTTTTTTATCATTACCTGCGATCATTACTTTAGTAGTGATGATACAAAACAGGAAAAAAGAGTTTATAGCTACAACCAAGTGTCCTAATTGTAAACATTTGATAGAATTGAAGATGGAACAGAAAGATTAGGGAGACTAGCTACTCGATAAATCGGGTGGCTTTTTTCTTTTCCAAAACAAACTCAATAGGTGGTGGTGATCATGTAATGGCAAAAGCAAGAAGTCCAAACCGAGACAAGCCACAGCTTTTTTCGTAAATACTTCCCTGATGATGTAGCTGAGATTATAGAAGAGATTGAAACTAAGTCTCCTCTGGATATATTGTGGGAAAACAATGGATGATGGCAGAAGGACTTGTTTATGACATGTTTGACGAAAACTCCATGTCATAAAAACACTTCCTGATACATTTGATCGTATTTTTGCTGGTGGAGACTATGGTATCAATAATCTAACGGCTTTTTTATTAATTGGCGGATAGATTGAGTAAGGAAAGCACTGTGCGAGCACAATGGATACCGATTAGTAACGTGGAAGAAACACCTTCATGCCAGCAGTTACCAGATGACAAATTTAATGAATTTTATGAGTAATATGAATCAATTGCTCCATTGATTACTCCCGAGGCTTATAGACAAGTAGGTAGCTCTCCTTCATCTCTTTTTAATTAGCACCCATTAGCTTAATGGAGTTTGACCCCGACAACATAACACTATAGAATTGAGTGCATACAAAATTTTGAGGTTTTTGTTTGTTAAACTTATGTATAAGCTCGGTGAGTAAACTTTCTTAATGACTTCGTGCATTAAGGAAGTACCATTTATAGGATAAGGAAAAGATTATCGTAATTAACTAAAAGATTATCGTAATTAACTAAAAGAACAGGAGACTATAAATGGAAATCTTAATTAGACCAGAACTCACTGAAGAATATAATACGACGGAAGACATTATTAAAAGAGCCTTTTTAAATGAAGAATATAGCGACAAGAAAGAACATTTACTTGTAAATAGGATTAGAAAATCAGATGCATTTATTCCTGAACTTTCATTAGTTGCATTAAATCAAGCCAAAGACATTATAGGTCATATACTTTTATCTAAAATAAAAATCGTAGGTGGTGATAACGCTGTCGATTCTTTGGCACTTGCTCCAGTTTCTGTTGCACCTGAGTATCAGAAAAAAGGAATTGGGAGTAAATTAATTCATGCTGCGTTAAAAAGCGCAAAAGAACTTGGTTATCATTCAGTAATTGTTTTAGGACATAAAGACTATTACCCGAAGTTTGGCTTTAAACCAGCTAGCTTATGGAATATACAAGCTCCATTTGAGGTGCCTGATGAAGTATTTATGGCTCTAGAAATAACAGATAATTCCCTTGAAAATGTGCAAGGTGTCGTTCATTACTCAAAAGCTTTTTTGGAGTAAAAGCTAGATAAATAATTAGATAGTAATAAAAAAGAGGTTGTCCCGAAAATCGTTTTTATAACATTTTCTATGGACAGCCTCTTTTTCATAATGGACTAGCTAACCTTTTCATTATTATCTTAATTAATCGGGTGCTATTTTATTTGGAAGGGGTGAGTAGACTGGTCAAGGTAGTGGCCTTATTTAAGAGCAAGGATAAGATTAGCCCCGAATTAGTTCGAATGTGTCGTAAAACGGATAAAACCAATCGTTCATTTGGTGGAATGCTTCAGAAATTTCAACACGAAACTCAACGAATGGAAAGACAGGTGCACTCGTTACGATCTGAAATAAAACGATTAGAAAGTGTAAAAGTAAATCCGAAGGTTGAACTTGATGATAAAGCGTCCCAAGGTATTTCTAATTTAAAACAATAATTAATAGGTCTGGGTGGTTTGGCATTAAAGGCGTCGGACCTGCAGCTAGTTACGAAAGGGATTCTCCAGAAGAAGAGCAGGGAAAGAAAATAACAAGGAAATCTCCTTTTCGAAAATATCATGACTGGACAGATTCGTTCGTGATCATTCGGAGTTATTGTTACGGCCACGTTACGCCAAGATTATTACGCCGATTGGCGTACTGCCTGCCACGAGATTGAGAAAGCAGGTTATGCACGGATTCACAATACGCTGCGAAACTTATCAAACGAATCGAAGAATACCAACTTTACAAATATGACCAAGGGTTTGATCAGGTGGCAACAGATATTTTAATCATTGATCCAGGTCACGGTGGAACAGATCCCGGGGCAGTAGGTAACGGCTTGAAAGAAAAAGACTTAACACTACAGATCAGTTTATACCAGTTTGAACGCTTCAAAGAATTAGGTGTGTCTGTAGCCCTCACACGCTCCACTGACAAAGATTTAAGCCCAGCCAATAGGACACATATATAGTCAAAAACAGCAAGGCAAAATACTGTAATTCTAACCACATAAACGCAGGTGGTGGGGTTGGTGTTGAAGCTATTTACTCCATTTATAGTAATGACAAACTAGCCAATTCCCTCGCCCAAGCAGTAGCAGCATAAGGGCAAAAGTTCCGCAAAGCCTACACTCGAAAAGGAAATGGAAATGCGGACTCGTGACACGGGAGCAGTGGACACTGTAATCATGGAGTATGGATTCATTGACAATACGGACGAGGCCAAACGGTTAAAAGAGAACTGGAAAGTATACTCTGAGGATGTTGTGAAAGCGTTTTGTGAGTACATTGGGCATCCGTACAAGGAGCCTTTGAAGGAAGAGAAACCTGTGGACCACTGGGCAAAAAAAGATAAGGACGAGTTGTTAGCTGCTGTCATTACGATTGCATCAGGATTGTTTGCCATTGCTATCGGTTATGGAATATTTAATCAGGATCAGGTTGACGCACTATTAAAGGCTCTTAAATCGTTGATGTAAAATAAGGTTCAGTTAACTTGGATAAGAAAAAAGCTGTCGTAATAGCTCCAGCTTATTTTTCTCTTGCACCCAGTTGACTACAAAACAACTTTGAACGGCCCCTTTTAAATATCTCAAGAAAAAAATGAATTTAACAGCAACGAATTGCAGAACATAAATGTATGTGCTTTGGAGAAAGGTGGCACTAATTGTGAATTTAATGAGGAGGATTGCAATGGGAATTTTAAGTGGAAATCCAACAGATGAACCGATGCATTATGGTGAAGTTTTTGGAACTTGGTCGTTTTTATTAACAGTAAAAGGATTAATTTCAGGTTATCAAGCTCACCTAAACCATGCAGGTGATGAAGACCTTCAAAAATTACTTGAGGAAGCTATTCAGGGTGGGCAACAAGAAATTAAACAGATTGAAGCTTTATTAAAAGAAAATGGAATTGGCTTACCACCGACACCTCCTGAACGGCCTAAAGCTTGTTTAGAGGACATTCCCACTGGAGCACGTTTTCAGGACCCAGAAATAGCAGCTGCTCTTTCAATGAATATTGCAGCTGGATTAGTATCGTGCAGTTCGATTATGGGACAATCAATTCGAGAAGACATCGGTATGATGTTCGGACAATTCCATATTCAAAAGGCAGCACTAGGAGCAAAAGTTCTAAGACTAAATAAAGAAAAAGGCTGGTTAATCCCACCACCATTACACCATAATAAAGCCGAGGATTGCTAGAAAATCTATAGTTATACAAGGCGAGTAGAACTTCTAATTTGCTCCCCTTTTCTTTCTTGAAAACTGAAATTTAGATAGGCAATTGCCCTTCTAGTTATTTATATCCGAAATCCTCCTTCGGTTACCCGTTGGAGGGCTTTTTTCATATAAAAAGTTATTAGTGTAGATGTGGGAGACTGGCCCAGAGGATAACCGGCCCTTTAACAATAGATGTTGCTAATTTCTTGTTTCTATGTTATCAGGGTTATCATATATCCCTAAAAAGCGAAGAAAAATTCAGCTACACCTAAAATAGCTACTGTTATCATTAATTCTCCTAAACGTAAGGTCGAATTTACCTAGTCAATTTAATCAATCTCCTTTAATAACCGTCTGATATCCTCAAATATTATTTTCTCATCGGCAGCGATTGCATCATCCAATTGTTTGTGCAAAATTGTACAAACCTCGGGTGTAGCCACTTCTGTCAAGGCAAGTGCATAATTACGAACTGCTGTTTTTGCGGTAAGTAATAAATCAGAAGCAATAACTTGGTCAGTCATGGTATTCATACCAGTAAGACTTTCGATGAAAGAATTCATATTTTCACCCCTTTTTTATTGAAGGTTTGCTCGTGAAAGAAGACCTTGTAATTCTTGAATATGTTTTTTTGATACTTGTACATCTTGTTGTAAAAACGCTTGAAGATCTGGATCTGATACCAATTTCAAAGTGCAAATTTCAGAGGGAAAGATAAAAAGTACAGAGATTTAATCCGTGGTGCTTCTCCTAGCCGTAGCCAAGGACAATTACAAGTAACTGATCCACCTAAAGGGTTCTCAATACCAGAACTACCAGAAATGCCAAATGAACACAGCCAAGGGTTAAAGGACATGAATTCCTAATCATTACTACAGAATATGTAATGCTTAAAAAAGCAGCTAAGTCTCTAATATTTAAGGAAAAAATAAATTAGGCAAGAATAGAATTATCGAAGTTAGTGCATGGTAATTATACCGTAGCTTTACTTTTTCCCCCTCTTAATAGAGGGAGGGTTATTGTTTTTATATAAACAAACATAAGAGTGGAATTATCATATTCCAGTCACAGGTATGATAGGTACTAATACTCTAAAATCCGATATGAATTATTTCAAGTCGAAGTTGAGAGTTCTTAATCCTTATGTATGAGATTTATTATAAACATTGATTCGCATAAATTATTTGCAGAAGGCAAAGATAACTGATAGTAAGTAAGTATAAAATTTGGGAGGTTTTAATTTGAAAAAGATAAGTGCAAGTATTATGGCCATGGTACTAACTTTAACAATGGGTTTAACCGCATACGCTGAGACTGGTGGCACAGGGAATACAGGAGGAACAGGAAATGGGGTACCTAATAACTACAGAACAACAGCAACAGACAATGATATAGACTGGGGATGGATAGGATTGCTGGGACTAGCTGGTCTTGCTGGCTTAAGGGGTAGAAATAGAGATCGAAATCCCCAAAAGTAACATATAAGAACAACCCGTCTATTCTCAAAATAAGACGGGTTTTCTATTTTGCCCCTGACCATCTAGCCAAAGATGCAAATATACGGGTTAATAAAAAATATAGACCGTTCGTATGTTGTTCGTATATAACTAGAACGAACGGTCTATATTTAGGGGTTACATATGAGAAAAATAAGTCCTATAAAACTTCAAGTATTTACAGCAATCCAAACAATTTCAGATGAGATGAGCTATCCTCCTACAGTGGGAAACATGGAGTCACAGAAACTTTCTGGGGCTGGGTTGTTGATTTTGATTCTGCTTATAAACGGATTAAGCTTAAAAATGATGAAGGATTTCTGGTGGATACCTGTTGAGAATGTAGTGAGAGTGGAGTAATAACAGGATGGGGATACTAAAATTTTAAGATTGTTGGTCAATTTGGATCAACAAATAAAAATCCTTTCCCAAAAGGAAAAGGATTTCGAGAGAGCTCACACACTTTAGTTTAGAATATTGATTGAGATGACTCTGGAAGATTCAAGGTTGTTTGTGCTGTTTTCATATCCATTTGAATCTGCTCATTTATATTATAAGCATGATAATACCCTTTGCTCATCATGTAGTTTGTTATTTTTTCATGAGTAGCAATGGCATCATCTAATTGCTTGTGCAAGATTGTACGAACATCAGGAGTAGCTACCTCAGTTAAAGCAACTGCGTAGTTACGAACTGCTGTTTTTGCAGCAAGTAATAAATCAGAAGCAACTACTTGATCTGTCATAGTATCCATACCCGTAAGATTTTCGATAAAAGAATTCATAGTCTCACCCCTTTATTATTGAAGGTTTGCTCGTGAAAGCAGTCCCTGCAACTCTTGAATATGCTGTTTTGATGCTTGTACATCTTGCTGTAGTAAAGACTGAAGATCGGGATCAGAAACAAGTGCTTGCATCGTAGCTGATTTGGTACAACATACATTTTTAAACGTTAATAGTTCATGTACTTCTAATGTCTCATGCATAGCAAGTCCATTATTACCCATCTGTAATCACCTCCCATTCTAGTTATTACTGTGTACGATTTTAGTTAATTTATACTTTTTAAGATGAGATACAGAAGACCCACCAGTAAGATGATGGCGAGGTCTTTTTTTCGCCAAAACCTCTATTTTCTCGTCAAAGGATTCGACAAGACCTATAGGGAAGTCAACTATGGGGTGATGAAATGAATTGTCGTTTGAAATTGATTCTTGTAGAAAGAAAAATAAAACAACGGGAGACCTCCGTGAACTGCACCCCTATCGATTGGCATCCCGATCATTGGGTTTGGCACCCACATTCTTAATAATTATCAAAAGCTGTGATCATTAACGGGATCACAGCTTTTGATATTTTAGAGGGAGCCTCAGTAAAATTAGATTTACAAGTTTCAATCTATAACTCTCGCAAAGGTGTTCTCCATTGGGTAGATTAAGCTCTTCGTATTCAAAAAGACGGATCCTTATTGGATCGGTTTCAGGTCTTTTTGTTAGGCGATCTCCCCAATTGCGCATAGACAATCATCCAAAACATAAACAGCTAAATATAATACCGAGAAAATACTAATGAATTCCAATCGGAACAAGGAGTGATTGTCTATGCATCGTCCGTACTATGTACCTTCATCTGGACCTAATCTGAATTTACTTTATGGATAGAGGTACCACTATCCGCAGTATCAAACAAACCCCTGGTATATAGCACCTACTTATGACATAAACCGAGTACCTACAGGATCAGACCTTCAAGCTACACCTAGATCTGATCCGGGTTTAAAGAATGTATATTCTCCAACCCCTGACTCTGTGACACAAAACAAAAAGGAGAGTGAGTACCACAATGGCACTTTACTTTAGGAACGATACTGGAAGAACCTTGTGGTTAGCTATCGCCTACGAGGATAACAGATGTACTGGTAGCAAATGGAGAAAAGAAGGATGGAAGGTAATGGGACCTAGATCGAGCATTAGGGTTTATAACGGGCCAACTAGAAATAAAAGATTTTACTTCTTCGCCAATGACAGAGGTTATGAGTACACATGGTCAGGAAATACCTACACCGACCTCCCTTCTCACCCATTCGATCGATGCTGGGATGAACCAGGTGGGGAACGTCGTGGGATGGAAAGTTTTATAGCTACTGCTGATGAATTCATCTGGCCACTTTACATTAGGTAAAAGGGTTCCTTCTCGAAAAAACACTCTTAACAGGGTGTTTTTTGCCTTGCATGTTCAATAAATCTTCGCTTTTTAGAGGTTCGTTTTAGATAGTCGAGTTTTGTTACAGAATATCTGACTCATGTCAATATGACTATGCCCTTCCAATTAGCTGGTGAAAAGAAGCAAAAGTGGGAAGAGGCGTGATAGAATCCGCTTGGGGATGGGTAGATAAGTTTGATTCAACGTTTAAACAAAATAAGCTAAAGAATGATGGGATTTTTGGTGGATACCTATTGAGAATGTGGTAGTGTTGAAGCCTAAATAACGTATCTTACCTTACATATAGTACATTTAAATAAAAGAAAAATGGGAATATTATCATACTGAATACAGAAATATTAAAAATAAAATTATAAACTAAAAAAACATTAACAAGAAATTATTGTAAATGATATAATCTCAAATGCTAGAAACTGTACTTATTTTTTAGGGGGGTAGTAATGAGTAAAAAGTCCCTAATTTCAGTAACTGTAGCAAGTGTATTATGTTTAAATGCGGTTACACCAGCTATAGCCGCGGTAGAAAATGTTAAGACTAACCAAAATATTACCATCGAGTAAGAGGTTTTGGAGAAAATTTCAAACAAACTACAAGACCTTAAAAAATAGGTTCCGATGATGATGCAGAGAAAGTTTTTACAGAAATGACTCCAGAGGATAAGTAAGAATTTTTTAGATTTTATTATAAGACAAAAAGAAAATGGTGATTCCGAATTATTTAATTATCATGAAAAAGTTTTTGGAGAAATAACACAGGAGAAGATTGATAAAAAACGTGTAAAAGAATGGCTAAAGCAAGCTCTAAAGACGGCCCAATAGATGTATTATCCTATAAGTTGAAAAAATTAGACTTACCTACGCCAGCCCAGTAAGCATTTTTAGGAATTGGTGTTAGTATTTCAGCTGCAGCTGCAGATGGACCACTACCTGTTGGTGACATCATCGGTATTATTATTGCGGCAGGATCAGGAGCAGTAATGCATGGTATTGGGACGATATTTCCGATCAATTTGATGATATTGTAGTAGCGTTTAAAAGAGCATGTAAATCTATGAAAGGGAAACTTGACGAGGCTTTTGATTATCTGTATGCGGAAGTAATAATTCACTACTATGATCTCCTAAGAGATTATTAGATACAGATTCTGATGGTAATGTAATTGTTGACCTGGATGTATTTACTATAGAGAACGAAAGATTGGCTGGATTATCGATCAAGATAGAAGTGGTAGAGGTCATGGTGGGAGTGCTTGGAAACTAAAAAATTGTAAAAATGAACATGTTGCTATTTTGGATGAAAAAAGGAAAAATACTTAGGGAGTAGGTTAAGATGAATATGGAGTCAATTATTAATGGACTATGGGATGATAAGTGGGATATTTCAACAGACCCTAATAGAGATTTAGAGGCGATTACCTTTTTACTAGAAAATGATGAAATAGTGTTTTCCAGATTCCCTACCGATATTTATACGCTAGATAGACATCCTTTCCAGATTCTTGATAATGAAAAATTTGAGCAAAGTAATATTTTTTATGAAAAAAGTCTTACAGAAAAAAATTTAATGGATGTTTATAAAAAAGAAGAGGAAAAATTTATACGGGTGTTTCAAATATTGTGGTCAAATAGTCCGGTTTATATTGAAACTATGCTTCCATATAATGATATCGAGTCAGTCATTAATGTATTTTCAGAAGATGAAAAAATAAATCGTACACATGATATACATAACAAACTTAGCAGTAGGAATGAAAACTTGTTTGAAGTACAAGATTTTTTGGATCTTCAAGTACTACTTGAATTGGGATTGCGAGAACAAGTTTCCTCTGTATTTATATTTGTAGCAATGAAGTTATGTATTTGGTCAAATTATGATTTAAATATGCCCGTTTATTCTGGAAATAAGGCCAACACGGAGTTATTACGTTTAATTTGTACTACAGAAGGTTTGTATTCACGTTAAATTTTATGTAAGAACTATACAAAAAACTGCCAATCACCTTGGTAGTTTTTTTGAATAGTTCTTACCCTTCCTTACTAAAGAAAGGAGTTGGTACAGATATGGATCGTTCACCAACGTAATAGCAGAGGGTGGGGGTCGCTGGCTCGAACCATTGTAAATTCTCATGAGAAATCAAGGATTTTTCTTTGGTATTCTTTTATCAGTTTGATAAATAGAGCAGAACGGTAACGTCAGTTTGTGCAAAGATACAGAAGATAGAGGAGTTGAAAAAGAAATGAGCCCCCTTCATTTTAAAAAGGGGGTATGTTCTTATATACGACTAAACGGTACCCAAAAAGACCTCTAAGCCATGTTCAAAAATTTAGCTCAGATAGCGCTGACGGTTTAGCTGAGGAGTACACAATACTCATTTTGTTAAGTCAGCTTTCGAGAAAGACGTGCCATAATTTCACCCCATGGAGCTTTACCAAGAACTTGAAATCCTAGTTTTTCATAGAGAGTGGCAGCGGCTTGGTTGTCAGGGTGATAGGCTACCATAATATCTGTTGTATCTGGTTTTGCTTTTATTTTGTCAATAACCTGTTTCATGGTTTCAATTCCGTACCCTTTTCCTTGATGACCAGAAGCGATCATAAGTCTATAAATCCAGTATTGCGAATCGTCGGGATCTATCCCAAACATCACAAATCCAACCATTATTTGATCTTTGTACACGGCAAGGGTTTCGAAATTCGGTAAAAACTTTGACTGTGCTAAGGAATACAGATTTGAGGCGATAAAGTGTTTTTGATCTTCATGGGGCTGCAACTCAATACATTCTTCCCAGTCTTCAGAAGTTACTTCCTTTAGGGTAAGTTCCACAATGATATCTCCTTTCATTTTATTTAGGGAAATTATACCATACAGGTGACTGCTACCATCGGATATTTAACACAGTGTGAAGGAAGAAAAGGATTGTGACCGCAACGGCAAGGAGATTTATGAAGGGAGATATCGTTCAAATAAGCGACCATCCTTTTAATGGTTTGATAGCAATCAATGGCAATTATGAAGTGGGTTATAACGAGCAAATGGAGCTTTGCTGTGGTAGCTGGTTATTATTCCAAGTGAAGAATGATGCAGAAATTATCGGTAACATTTACGAAAATCCAGATTTGATACAGGTTGGTGGAGAATGATGACAGAGAAAGAATTGCAAGAAATTCGCGAACGTGTAGAGAAAGCTACTTAGTTCCAGAGGGAGCAAAATGGAGTGTTGATTACATTTCCATATGCTGCAATTAATTCACTATCGGAAAGATTTTGTATGTTCATGTATGTATATCTCCTATTTAATGAAGACAATTAGTCAAAAGGATTGACGTTTGCCGGAACAAATAGGAAAGAGGGCTTATGCCCCCCTGAGAGATTACTATCAATAAACTTATTCGCAATTTTCTTAACTTGGACTTCTATGTGTTTGGTATTTACAGTCTCAGGATGTTAGGTTTTGAATTTTAGGAAGCTTGAATGAATCAGGATCGTGATTTATTTTCTCTCGCTTTCTCTTATTTTGGTAAATTATAACATACTGTGGGAAGCGCGATGACCGAACAGCAGATTATTAAAACAGTGTAATGGATATCGTCATCCCCCTACACCCACCAAAACTAATCTCTTCGAATGACCAAATATATTAACAAACCAATGATAGGAAAAGCCAATAAAGCTATTAGTACAATGAGTGAAAATTCCTTACTATTACCTCTACTTCTTGAATCGCGATAAGCCCAGATACTAATGAAAATATTTAAGAAAATGGGCAGCAATGCAATAAAACTCCGTCCAACTTCGCCCAGATTAATCAAGGAAATCACCTGCTTATTAAATTTGCGAGACATTTCAATTATATAAAAAAATGGGTAAATTGTGTAATACTTTACTAGGTTAATTAACACAACACTATTTGCAAATGGGAAGGTGCAGGAATGGTCAACCTAATCTAAATTGAGAAACAGGAAGAAATGACGAATGAGCAGTAGTATCGAGCTAGTATACGAATGTGAAATGCCCTTATTGCGGCAGGAGCAACAGAAATTAGATGTAGATGAATGCGGTGAAACGTACGTGATCGAGTGTGAGGGATGTGACAAACAATATGAAATCTATTTTGATGTTGATTAACGCACGATTAACGTTAGAATTGGGTTCCGATAATAAGCACTATGTAGACAAGCGTCCGGTTTCCTGATCTGAGAGCTTGTTGCTGTTAAATACAAATGCACCCCTTGAATCGGATTTTCAAGGAATTATTCCTATCTACTATAAGGGGTGCACTTCTTTTAAGTGGAGAGTTTTTTACAGGTTATGCTTCTTTTTTCTCCGGAGTAATAATCTCTCCCGTTTTCGCATTTATTCCAAAAGTGATCGAGCGTTTGGAATCTTTTTCACGAAACGTAATGTTATATCTGCTAAAATTGCTTACAAAGTTGTCTATAACATTGGCACTTGTAATCTCATAGGATTTTGTTTCCGGATACAAGGCGTGGATTTTATCTATCCCGGATTTTGCGTATGAAAGCACTTCAGCAGCCGTCAATGATTGTATGGTATAGCTGACTTTCCCCGTTTTCGCATCTACTGCAAAGTGAAAAAAGTTCTCTGAATCTTTTTCAAGTCTAATAACATACTTATCATACTCGCTTTTTGATACCACATCTTCATAAGCATTAATCGTATAGGATTTTGTTTCTGGAAACTGAGCATAGACACGAGCGATTGCTGCTTTCACATCCTTGTCCGCAAGAGCCTCGGAAGCTGTGATTTTTTTGTACGCTCCTGCATACAAACTCGCAGAATCTTGGTTTTGAGCTACAGTATTTTGAGTTGGATTTTCATTTGCACTTACTTGTAAACCACCAGATAGCGCGATTGCAGTGACCAATCCTAAAGATGCCAAACGTACAGATGGTTTTTTAAGGTTTTTTTTCATACCAATTCTCCTTTTCGTTCATGTATTTGGATTTCCAGTTCCTCCTTTCTTATGCATAGGATAGTGAAGACTATTTAAATAAAAAGTGGGGTAAATTTAAAATTTTCATTAAATTTGATTCAGGCCATCGGCTACTGGTAATCTTACTCAAATATTGTTCGTAATAAATTACTTTCGGTAGAAATCGTTCAGTTATGTTGCAAGCTAGGTTATTTTTTAGATGAGATGGGGCCTTTCATTATTAATAAGCGCAAAACCCTCTAGGAAGCCCTAGAGGGTTAACTTAATTTAGACAATTTTTTAATCACCTTAATTACATCAAATGTAGTTCTATTATACGGTTCTAACCCGCTATTTTACTGCTACAGTAAAATCCTTCAGCGGCTGCATTGACCAACCTTGCGTCAGTGAAACGATAAATCTGTAGCTTGCTTTGGGAGCACTTTTACTGGCTTTGACTTTGATTTGGACTGTGGCCGTTTCTCCGGGCATGAGTTCCAAGTTTTTTTCAGGATCGGTAATAACCTTTACCATATTGGGACTGTTGAAGGCAAAGTGATAGTTGACATAAATATTGTATTTAGCGGTATGGACTCTGCTGCCATTGGTCACCTGAATATTTTCAATTACAATTTCTTCACCCGGGGACAACAAGTATCCACCATTGGTGTTCATTTGTTCTTCTGTAGAAGTGTTGGCATTTTGTGGCGTCGGTGCTGGTGTTTGGGCAACGTGAGGTTGTTCTGTTGATGGTGCAGTAACACTCTGATCCTGTGGATGTTGTTTTGATAAGTAAACTACAACCTCGTCGGTTTCAGGATAATGGTCCACTTTTACCATTGTATTACGGGTAGGAGATTCATAGAAATTCACGTCGCCTGAATCTAATGTTTTCGTAAGACTAGACAACCATTGTTTATTCAATAGCTCCTTCGTTCCCTCGTATGTCATGTAGCTAATGGATTGGTCTTCATCATCGAAGAAAATCGATAAAGAACCATATCTGTAACATAAGCTTCTAGTCCCATTATCCACGTAGGACTCAGACTTAGGGTTCCCCAGCAATGTTTTCACTTCTTCTTTTGTTAAATCCAAAGAAAGTACCTTTTCCGTACCATCCTGATTGTAAACAGCTACATATTCATCCATCTGAAGAGAAGCATAGAAGGGCTCAAAGACTGTTTCAGAAGGATTGTTTACCTTATCAACAACAGGAGGTGATGGTTGAGATTCACTGCTTTCTGCTTCGCTAAGCTTAGGCACTCCTTCTGAACCCGCATTCTTCGCTGCTTCAGGATGAGCCGTCGTTATTACGGCGGTAGCATTTTTGGAGTCAAATACAAAATGACTCAACCAAAAGATGGAGCCTACACCTATTCCTAGAACAGTTCCGAACACTATGATGATTTTACCAAGCTCGTTTTTTGTTTCATGATTTTTTGCCAAGATGAGTCCTCCTACATCGTTAAGGTCCATTGATCACTGCTCTGTTTACCAACGTACGTATGTCATCTATTACTTATTACCTAATATCGGAGTTTCGTTAAACGTTCTTTAGACCTGTGTTTTCGTTTGTGAGCTCTATTAGCTTCTCTCTGTCATACCTGTCGGCAATTTGGACAGTAATGCGTTCTAGAACCTTAAAGGGGAACAACAAAAGGGAGTAAAAAAACTCCATAAGAAATTAACTTGCATTTCATGTATTCATTAATTCAAACGAGGACGATGATTCGTTTTTTTAGGTACCTGTAGAAGAAGGGGTTTACATTTCCCAAAAATCTTATTGCTTCAATTATTCGTTGCATAATAACCTCAAGATTATTAAAAGAGTGGATTTTGACTCTAATGTATACAAAAAAGCCTTGATAAACAAGGCTTTTAAGGTTTCTGTTAAAATATTGCAACTGCATTCAAATCCATGTATTTCACATGTATATACTCCTACTTATTTACTTAGGTGGACATTTGAACAATAGAATAAATCTCTCCGTTACCAGTAACACCAATCATCAATTCCTCTGATTTACTTGGCCTAGAAAATACAACCCATGCTACTTGTTTGTTTTTCCGAACCCACCCATGAAAAGGTTGAACTATTTATATTTTCAAACTTATACATTTTGGCTTGTCCACCATACAACTTTTGAAGAAATTCAAGTGCTTTTTGCTTTAGCAACTTCAGGTGTAGGGGCCTTGTTGGAAGGGCGATAATAAGTTAGAGAGGCTAATTTACCCGAATTCTTATCTATTTTAAAAGTAGCTACGCCCAAATCTCCAAACTGTTGATCTATTTTCTGTCTAAAATTGACTAGAAATGCTCTCTCTTCATAATCATAATTAACATCAATAATTGGAGCTTTTACTAAACTAGGATAAATAGCTTTCAGGTTATCAAATGTAACTTGAGCTGGCTTTGATAGGATATCCCTCTGTTTCTCGCGTTTGTCTATATCAGCCACATACCATTTGTCAAAGAAAGTTGGTTTGATTACAGTCTCATAGCTATTAATCTCGCCTGAATCCGTAAAATAAATAGAAGCATATGTAGCCATGCTCTTATTTTCTTTTAACGAGGATTTCAAATTGACGATAGGTGGGCGCAGTTTACCTTGTATGTTTCGATCAGACTCTCTCCAAACGGAGACAACCTGATAGTTACTTGCTTCAGTTCCATACAAGGTCTTCAGTAATTGGATAGCCTGCTCTTTAGCCTGATCATCTGTAATCGGTTTAGTTGTCCCTGTCAAGGTTTGATACTGATAGTCTCCCTCTTTATCGCTTCCAGACGGCTCGTAGAACGTAAAACCATGCAATTTTCCCGTTTCTTTATCGAACTCCACACGCAATTTGGAAGTCCCTTGACCATTTTGATTCATCGAAACATAGGCTAAACCGCTTGTTTCCCGATTTTCTAGCTCTACCTTTTTATAATCCTTCACTTTTGGAAAGATAGGCATCAATTTTTCCTTCAGTTGATTTGCCTGATTGGTATAATTATCCACCACCGTCTTCTGCGTTTCGACTCTTGGCTTTGCTTCTATCGTCCATACCGGTGTTAAAGCGAAAACACTAACAATTGCTACAGTTGCTGTCCACCTATTAAAGCTGTTTGGCGCCTTTATACATTTCTCCCCCTAACATTGGAATTGTCCTACATTAGTCTGAGTAAAAACAAAAAGGTTACGCTTTTTTAAAGATTTATTAAATAAAAAGTAATTTGTTTCCCGATCCATTCGATGAAAGAATGCAAAATGAAAAAACAAAAAGCCAACCATGTCAAATTCAACCGTGGCTTTATCTTCACCAACAAGGAAAAAACAGCAGAAAAATGGGGAGTTAGTGTACGGTTTGTTTTCATTATAGGAGTTGCAACTGAGCCTGTGATTGTAAGAGGATTCGGGGGTGCATTCGATTGATTTTTATTAAGCCCATGGATTTAGCTGAAATGGAGCATGAGCGTGAGAAGGGCAAAATCTCGCCAGAGTTAATAGAAGCCTATGAAGCTATTGCTCAGTTGCAAGAGACGGTAACTAGAATGGAAGCTAAAATAAAAACACTCGAAGGAGCGAAGTAGGAATGGTTAAAGCATATATGATTCCTGTGTACAGCCTATTGGTTAAAGTAGGTCGGAGAGATTGAATCTTTACCGGACATTTATAGGGTTCCCGTAACTGAATCATAAAACGCCTCTCATTATTAAGAGTGGCGTTTTTTCATGGAAGCTATAAGCTCCCTATTTTGTTTACCCCAAAGGGGGTGATGAGGAGAGGGGAAGCATGGAAGAAATGATTTACAAGGCAGTGATGTCCCAAGGACCATTTGCTCTTTTGTTTGTATAGTTACTTTTTTCTACCAAAAAAGATGGAAAAGACCGTGAAAACCGATTAGTTGCACAAGCTGAGTCCCGTGAAAAGAAGCTCATGAAGCATAACGAACGGATGATTATTCATTTGGAACGTAATAACATCTACATTGCAACAAATCGAACGCAGTTTAAGCGGGCTGGAGAATGACATTCAAGAACTAAAAGAAAAGGAGGGCTAATGATGATAGAGATTGGTTTAGTAATTGCAGTAGTACTGGCGTCAGGAGCATGGTTGAAAACGCGGAGTTGGTTCCCAAATGATTACATTCCTCTCGCTATTGTTGTGATGGCGGTAGCCTATAATGCAATAAACGCTTTATTGTTTGGGGGAGATTTACTGGGAGCTGGCAAGATGGCTTTTATTGAGGCAACGGCTGCCATCGGGATTCATTTTAGGCGTGAAAAATTCGTTTCAGAAGGGAGATGTGGAGTAATGAAACCACAAGACTTTATTGATAAAATTGCGCCAAGTGCTGTGGAGGATATGAAGAAAACAAAGATACCTGCATCTCTTACAATTGCTCAAGCAATCCTTGAATCAGCTTGGGGAGAGAGTTTGGCTAACCAAACGTGGAAATAACTTGTTTGGTATCAAAGGAACAGGGCCAGCGGGCGTCTGCACTATGCCTACAAAGGAGAATTACAACGGTCAATGGACTACCGTTACAGCTAATTTCCGAGCTTACAACAATTGGGGAGAGTCTATTGCAGATCATTCGAAGCTGTTTCTAAACGGTACAAGAGACAAGCCTACACGCTATCATAGTGTGTTTGGAGCTAATTATAAAACTGCTTGCCATGCTATCAACAAGGGCGGATATGCCACTGATCCTGGTTATCCAAGTAAGCTAATTGGATTGATTGAAAAGTATGGTTTAGCTAAATATGATAAGGAGGAAACAACAGTGAAACCAGAGGTGGCGAACGAAATTATTAGCCATTTACAAGGGCAATGGGCTTTTTACAATCAGATGGGAATGAAGGATAAGGCTGTTAGGATTGGGCAATTGGCAGATGAGTTGAGGGTTGCAAGTGG
>NZ_LSSO01000165.1:0-11008 GCF_001645205.1 Brevibacillus sp. SKDU10
TCCATCTTATCCACTTTTCTTTTTCGCTTCGGCACAAAGCTACTTGCAGCGCTGTTTCGATTTTTCACTTCCTGCTTAGATAATCTAGCAGGAAACGGGGTTTGAATGCCTTTTTGTTTGAGGCGTTGTTCAAATAAAATCCGTTGTTCAGGAGAAAGTGCTGCTAACCTTTTATCTAACTGGTTCATTCTTTATTCTCTCCTTAATTGTTCTCACCTTTATACTTCGTTAACAAGCTTGAGTGACAGCTCCTCTGGTGACATTTTCTCGATTTCACTCAGCATACGCTCAATCTCATCCATCTCCTCTTGCCCGATCTGAGACATCGTTATCGCTTGAGCTAACTCAACAATAGTTGGAGATTGGAAAAGAATATCCATCGGAATATCGTTATAGAACGTATTTCTCAAACGTGTAACAAGCTGAATGGATAGTAGAGAGTTACCACCTAGCTCAAAAAAGTTAGCTTCCGTACTGATTGCAGAGATACCGAATAGATCTTGCCAAATATCCGCTATTTTCCTTTCTGTCTCATCACGTGGTGCAACATATGTATCAGCTGCTTGCTTGAGATGCTCATTAGCACGGTGAGATTGAGTGCTTGATTGTGAGGTATCGTATTGATTGAATTCATGAATCGCAGAATGAATGTCCTGTGTAGAAACAATCACTTGAGAGTAGTCGCTTGTAAGAATACGGTTCATGACATGGGTGCCTTCTTTGGCTGTAATTCCGTATTTTTCTTGCAATTGTTCCATATGCAACTGCACTTCTAATGGCATCCCTGTCTGGCTACGAATCCAATTATCGTTTTTCCACATGCCCCAGTTAATCGCAATCGTAGGTATTCCTTTTGCAGTTTGATATCTCGCGAATGTATCCAAAAAGACATTTGCAACACAATTGTCCATTTGACCTACCCCGCCTGTTAGTGAGAATGTGCGAGAGAATAGCAGCATAAACTCTATATTCATATGGTCAATAAGCTTTTCTAAGACAAGTGGGCCATACACTTGCTGTGCAATATTTTGATAGCAGGAATCTTTACTTTTCAATGGGATGAAGCCAGAGCTAAATCGCTCTGCTGCATAAACAATACCTGTAATCCTTCCCGCGCTGTCTTCCGCTGAACGAATCACCTGTCTCATTTCCTCTTCGTCTGTTAAATGAGCTGAGTGATAACGTACCTGTTCACAATTTTGCTTAAGAAGACGGATTCGTTTGATTTTACTCGCAATCTCGTCCTCTGCATCATGAGCTTGCAGGTAGCTATCCCATTGCTCCATAGCTGGAAAATCCGGATCGCCTATCAAAATTAGGGAAGCTTTTACTGAGTTGGCTATCTCTTCACTTACCGACAATCCTACTTCCTGAGTCGCACCTGTAATCAGGTATATGCCTTTATCACGGAAAGAAGGGGAATAGGAATGGGATTTCTTCTCTGGCAATCTTGTTTGTTCAAATTTTTGAACAAATCGGTGAGTGCCGCGAATAGCGACCATAAAATCAGAAGTAGTACTCAAAATCTCATCCAAAACTTTTTTGAGTAAACGATCTGAATTTTTAGGTAACATATCTGTCAGTTGAACATCAATGTAACGTGTTTTTATCTGTGGATATTCTTGTGCTATGACACGTAGAGGTCCGAGTATGGTTGATCGTACTGGCATATGAATCTCTTCATTGGATATTTCCTGGAGATTATTCGACAATGCAATGATTTCCATTTTTTGTTGGAAAGCATATATTCCTAATTGTTTAGCGATGTATAGCATGCTGTATAAACCATAATGCTCTAACTGCTCATCCCCCTGCTCTGATTCTTGCTCGTCTGTATGCTGAATACTCCACATGTGAATGATTTTATCTGGCAATAAATTGTCCATATCCAATGTTTTAAACAACTCTTGGTAGGATTCTTCACTCATGATATCGATGGTATAAACTTTTTCATCAATTTTAGAAAACGTCTGACCAGGAATGACAGTCACTACCTCAAGCCCAAGCCTTTCACCATAACTCTCTACTTGCTTGCCTAAGCCTTGCTTATCTTGAAAAATCAACCATCTTTGATTGGTAGGAAAGTTTTCTACGTCTTCGATGGAGTAAGCTGTGCTCGATTGATTCCACACAGGAATATAGAACCAATCAGTCATTTCCCTTCTCTTTCGATCGAGTGCATCGACGTGATTACTTATTGGATTCTCTTTTTTCTCTAAAAAGTAGGTCTTTCTTTCAAAAGGGTACGTTGGAAGATGAACGCGACGAGCGTTTTCATGATTTCCTAAAACAGACTGATCCATCTCTACACCGTGGCACCACAAACCGGCAACCGCTAATCGTAGGCTAGCCACGTCTGAGTGTTCCTTTTTCGCCGACGGAAGGGTGGTGATCGTGATCGCTTGTTGAGCCTGGTACGTTTCTCTATGTTGTCGTACAAGAGAGACAAGCGACTGGCCCGGTCCTACCTCCATAAAAATACAATTTGGCTCCTCCATCAAAGTGCGGACTCCTGTAGAGAAGTGAACAGTCTCTCTGAGATGTTTTTGCCAGTAAAGAGGGTCTGTTGCTTGTGAAGCAGTAATTTTTGCACCTGTAAGATTAGAAATGTACGGAATTAGCGGTTCATGGAAGGTCTTCTGCTGAAGCGCTTCATAAAACTCTTCTAGCATAGGCTCCATCATCATCGAATGATAAGCATGAGAGGTAATCAACCGTTTAAATGTAATACCTTTTTCCTCCATTAACTTCTCTAGGCTACAAATATCTGCATATGTACCTGCAATAACAGTAGATATCGGACTATTCACAGCTGCTATTGAAAGCTCTCCACCATGTTCCTGCAATAATTCACGAACCTGTAAATCTCCTTGTGCAACTGCTAGCATTGCGCCTTTCTCCATCTTTTGCATCAGGACACCTCGTGTTGAAACCAAAGACAGAGCATCTTCCAACGACAGTACGCTGGCAAGGCAAGCTGCGACATACTCACCTATACTGTGGCCGATCATGGCATGTGGGCGAACACCCCATGATTCCAACAATTTGGCTAAAGCGTATTCAATGATAAAAAGCGCAGGTTGGGCATAGATGGTTTGTTGTAATTGTTCTTTTGCTTGTTCTTCCAGCTCCTCAGTTGGATACATCAGCTCAGTTATATCAATGCCAATGTGTTTTGTTACTTGTAGGGCGCAATAATCTACCGTTTCTCTAAATATTTTCTCGGTCTCATATAGATCTCGCCCCATATTCACATATTGAGAGCCTTGACCCGAAAACATGAATACGACGGAAGGACTTGGGACCACTTTTCCTTCTACGATCAGTTCCTTTGAAGTGCCCTGGTGTTGAGCAAAGGGAATAAACTCGTTTTGTAATAACATTTTCGCAGATGTAGCTTCACGAGCAATCACAGCGCTTCGATGAGAAAACTCCTTTCTTCCTGCTTGGAGTGTATATGCGACATCCCCTAGATTTACCTCCGGATTTTTGTCAAAGAATTCAGCTAGGTTTTCCTTTGCCTGCATAAGAGCAGTTGGTGTCTTGGCAGAGAGAGGCAGTACATTCCACTTGCTAGGTGAAACCGCTTCTCTTTTCGCAGGTACAGGTGCCTCTTCTAGGATTACATGTGCATTTGTTCCCCCTATGCCAAACGAGCTAACTCCAGCACGGCGAGGATAGTCACCCGTCTTCCACTCTGTAAGCTGCGTATTTACATAAAAGGGACTTTGTTCAAAGTCGATCTGCCGATTAGCTTCTACAAAATGTAAACTTGGAGGGATTTGTTTATGGGAAAGGGCCAACACTGTTTTAATTAAACCTGTTACTCCTGATGCATTATCAAGATGTCCAATATTGGTTTTTACAGACCCTATCGCACAATAGCCTGTCTTGGATGTACGCTCACGATACGCCTCTGTTAGTGCCGCTATTTCAATCGGATCTCCAAGTGTTGTACCTGTTCCATGTGCCTCTATATAGCTAATCGTTTCTGGATTAATATCAGCAATGCTAAGAGCTTCTTTGATTACCTCAGCTTGATGAGTAATGCTTGGAGCTGTAAAGCCCACCTTTTGCTTACCGTCATTATTAATAGCGGTTCCCCTTACAACTGCTAGGATATGATCATTGTCAGCCAAAGCGTCCTCTAAACGTTTAAGCAAAACAACCCCAACCCCATTGCCGATTACTGTTCCCTGGGCATTCGAATCAAAGGCACGACAATGTCCGTCTGGGGACAAAATGCTGCCTTCTTGAAATTCAAGATCATTACTTTGATCTGCCTTAACTGATACTCCACCTGCTAAAGCCATGTCACATTCGTATGTCAGTAAGCTTTGGCATGCCATATGTACGCTTACCAAGGAGCTAGAGCAAGCTGTCTGCACCGCTATACTAGGCCCCTTTAAATCTAGCTTGTATGATACACGCGTTGAAAGAAAATCAGGTTGTGTACCAAGCATGATCTGAAAGCTTCCAAGCGAGTCTACAATCGCAGGATGACTATGGATATGAGCTAAGTATCCGGATTGTCCGCTGCCTGCGTAAACCCCAATTCTCCCACTATACTTCTCCGGATCATATCCTGCCTGCTCCAAGGCCTCATATGCTGTTTCGAGGAACAAGCGTTGCTGAGGATCAGTGATCTCTGCTTCCCGTGGTGTCATTTCAAAAAACGCTGCATCGAATTCGGCCATATTTTCCAAAATGCCCATCGCTGGAATCTTTTTTTCACTTTTAGGCTCAAAGAAATGAATTGATTCTTTTCCTTGACGAAGGTTTTGCCAAAATTCCTCTATATTACTAGCACCCGGGAATCTCCCTGACATACCGATAATGGCAATTGAGGATTGCATATCCTCGCTTATCAACTCATGCATCTTTTCTTACCTCCCACGTTTTCTGATCTGTTTTTGTTTCTGCATCTCTTCCTTACGTTTTAAAGCTATTTCCCTATTTTCAGTCACAGTTGGCACACTGCTCATTTCCTGACTCAGTCTATGTGCCAATGTATGGATGGTGGGATAACGAAACATATCAATAACCGGCAATCCCCTTCTGAATATTTCATTAATTTCTTGGTGAACATGAAGTAACCGATAGGAATCTCCGCCAATATGGAAAAAATGCTCATGAATACCCACCTGTTCAACACCTAGTGCCTGTTGCCAAATTTTTGTCAAAGTTCTTTCTATTTCTGAGATAGGAGCCAGATTTGCTGTCTGCTCGTCTTTACTGCTGGACTGATTTGTTTCAATAAAATTAATTTTTTTGCGATTGATTTTACCGTTTGGAGTTAATGGAATATTGTCGAGTAACTTGATTGCATTTGGAATCATAAAGAAAGGAAGCTTTCCCTGTAAAAATTCTCGCAATTCTTTTCCTAGAGAAATAGAAGCTCCTTCTTCTTGAGAAATAGGCACAACATATGCGACTAATTTCTTACCGTACTTCTCATCATCTTCTACTACTGTCACGCACTGTTTGACTTCTGGATGCTCACATAAAACATGTTCGATTTCTCTGACTTCAATTCGATGCCCGCGTATCTTCACCTGATCATCAATTCGACCTACGAATGCAATACGTCCATTTGGTAAAAATCGTGCTAAATCTCCAGTGCGATAAAGTCGAATCGCCCCCTGCCCAAGCCCTTCAAACTCAACATAGACGAACCTTTCCCTAGTCAAGTCCTCTCGATTCAAATATCCGCGTGCCAAACCAGCACCACCGATATACACCTCACCAATCACGCCAACAGGAACAGGCTGTTGGTTTTCATCTAATATAAATATTTTTGCATTTGAAATAGGCTGTCCAATGTCCGGTGGTACCGGGTTGTTCAGCTCTTCTTGTCTATTTGAAAATACATACTCGCCGCTAGTTGAACATACCGTTGCTTCAGTAGGTCCGTAAGAATTAAAAAAACGACGATTTTTCCCCCAACGAACGGCAACAGTAGCAGGACAAACTTCTCCGCCTACCTCCAAAGTTTGAAGATGCGAAAGCTCTGCGTCAGGAAGTATAGCCATTACCGAGGTTGGAATTGCTGCCATATTAATTCTTTTCTCATGCAACCAATCAATCAATTGTTTACCTGGAAATAAGTGTTCTTTCGTATCCATGCATACTGTACCGCCGCTAGCAAGTGTCGGAATAATTTCACAGACTGAGGCGTCAAAGCTAAAGGAACAGAATTGTACCATCCTGGTTTCAGGCGATATTTTATGAAAATCGCGTCTTGCAAAAATTAAATTGCTGAGACTTTTGTGTTCAATCATGACACCCTTTGGCCTGCCAGTCGAACCAGAGGTATAGATGACGTAAGCCAAATCATTCGGATGGGGAGAGCATAGTGTTTCCAAGTGACTTTTTACCCTTGGAGCACGCTCTATGTCCGCTACAAACTGTAAAACGTCGATCCTCTCTCCCGAAAAGCCAATATCTGATAGATTAAGCTCTCCCGTTGTAAGCAAAATAGATGCGGCACTATCCTCCAGCATGTACGCAATTCGTTCCGGTGGGTAATCAGGGTCAATAGGCAGATAAGCAGCACCAGCTTTGCTTACAGCCAGCAGGCTGACAATCATCTCGATGCTACGCGGAACCATGATCGCAATTATACTTTCTCTCCCGGCTTTTTCTCGTAACGTATGTGCCATGCAAGTAGACAACTCATCTAATTCCTGATAGCTTAGTGCCTTCTCCCCAAACTCTACTGCATGATGCTCTGGTATCTTACTTACCTGTTCTGCAAATAAATCGACAAAGGTTTTCTCTAGCGGAAATTCCTTTTCTGTTCGATTCCAATCAACTAAAATCTTTGTTTTTTCTTCTACTGAAAGCAGGTCCAATTCCTTGATGCACTTCTTCGGGTCTTTTAAAGCGCTTTCGATGATTGTTCGGTACCGCTCGCTCCATTCACGAATCTCTTCTTCCGTACATATATCCAAATGGTGATCAAAATCTAGCTGATAGCTTTTCATCTCACGTCGATCTTTAATATGTAGAACTAACTCCTGTGCCTCGTATCCACTGAATTGTATGTCAGATGTATAACGCAAATCATCCTGCATATCGAATTCTAACACCTGAAATTCCATTGCTATTGAAAAGAGCTGCTGGACGTCTGGGTGCTGCTCTCTCACCTTGGACAACAATGTTTGATAGGGGTATTTCTGATGCCGTAGCATTTGCCTTTGCTGTTTAGCGATCTCTTGACAATGGCTAACAAAATCCAAATTAGGATTTATCAGATGGCGAAACGGGAGCGTGCTTGCAAACATCCCAAATGTATGTTTATCACGAGCATTTGAGCGATTGCTAATAATATGTCCTACGGTAACATCTTTCTTACCCGTGATCCGATAGAGGTACAGATAGAAGGTTCCTAAAAAAAATACATTCGGGCTGATCCCAAATGAATCACAAAAGCATTCAATTTGATTACGAAGATCATTTTGTATGAACAAGCTATGTCGTCTACTAGCGATATTGCGAGACAGCTCATCTTGATCACTAAGACTTACTAATTCTGGAGCCTTTTCGAACTGACTACTCCAATAGGCCTCATCCAATGAAAAGCGCCTAGACTCGAGATATTCCCTTTCTCTATCAAGCATTTCTATATAGGAAGGCTTTACTTGCTTCTCCCGCTCTTCCCCTTTGGCTAGCTGCTGATAGCAAGCAACGATTTCTTTAATGGCATATAGCATCGCTACACCATCAGCGATCAGATGACTGAATTTCATATAGAGAATGGTCTCTGTATCGTTTTTTTGTAATATGGCAAAGTAATACAATGGCCCTTGCGAGAAGGAAAAAGGCTGTTTCGTGGTTTGACTAAGCCATTCTTGAATAGCCTGCTCTCTCTGATCATCAAAACGAAAATCAATTATGGGTATACTTGGATGGATGTCTTCGGAAATCATTTGCATGGGAAACTTATTTGTATCGGATTGGCTGAAGATAGTTGTGAGGCGAATTGAGTCATTTTCACTAATAAAATGATGAATTGCTTTAATCAAAATATCATGTTGCAGGCTTGAAGAAAAAGTAAACGAAGTGGCGAGATTCGTTGCCCCTACATTTGGATAGATATTTTCCACAAACCAAATTCGCTTTTGGGCATTGGTCAATGGATAGGACGGAACTGCTTCTACATGCATAAATGCTGCCCTCCCATATGTATAATTTTAACGACACAAAACCTTCGCTCCACATAAAAAAGAAGCATTGTATAAATACTTATCCTTTATACAACGAACAATAGATAAATTTTTATTGGGTAACACATGGCGAAAAGATTTTTAGACATTCCTCCTGTAGTCATAAAAGATAGATTTTTATGGTATATATTTAATATTTAACTAATACTTTACTAAATTATCCTAATTCCAGCTTGAAATGTCAATCAAATCTGAATATTTTTATTACATATAAATTTTAAAGAAATAAAAGGATTAAATTCCATTATATAGAAATAATTATGTGTTTCTACTTTTCATACAAGGAGAGGGTTCAAATGAAAAAAGGTCTTACTGCTCTGATGGTCAGCACACTTTTAGCCAGCATGTATTTTTCTCCAGCTTATGCTGCAACGAAAGCAACAGGAGTTGACTCCAAACCGATTACAAGTGTAAAATCATTGGATGCAACGGCTTCCGATCCGAATCGATTCAACGGTTTACGTGTTAAGGTAGTCGATGATCCTACCGTATTTCTAATTATGGATGGAAAGAAAAGAGGAATTGTTAGCGAGGCCGTGTACTTCAGATTATTCCGTTCATGGGATGGCATTCAGTCATTCTTATCACTTGATGGCATCCCTGATGGACCAGTTATTAACGAAAATACACAATTGATCAAATATCAAAACAATGCAACGGTATATTTAATAGATCATGAGAACGGAAGGACTGTAAAGCGCGGATTTGTTAGCGAGGCTGCATTTAACAAATACAGCTTTGATTGGAATAAAATCATTACGCTTCCAGCTTCCTTGCAAAATACCATTCCTGATGGTACTCCAATCACCCATTAAAAGTTACGTTAAATAGCCTGAAAAACACCTCTTATCGTAGTTGCTTGTCTTTCCTGTTTGATGGACTGCCACCTTTAAGAGGTGTTTTTTATGTTATTTGACATATTGGGACACGGCCATTTAGTCTCTTTTGAGTAACGTAAGAAATCACTTACACCTGCCCTTCGCTTACAAGCAACATCACCCCAAAATACCCCCAGGTTCTCTAAAAGCTATCCAGCTAAAATACGTTTACCTACAAACTATTTTTTAATGGGTACTTTATCTTCCCTTTATAAAATGAATGGATGTTTACAACAAGTGATGACAAAATTAACACATTTTAAGTGATCGAAATCACGACATAAATTTAAAATTATTCATATTCTTAATCCAGATACAAAATTTTAAACTTTATGGAGGCATTCATATGGAACATACATTTACCGAGTCTTCTATTATTGGTGAGATTGTAACAGAGTTTCCAAAGGCAAGCGACCTTTTCAAATTATATAAAATAGATTTTTGCTGCGGTGGTAATAGACCCCTTATTGATGCTATTAAAGAAAGAAATTTATTGGCTGATGAGGTTATAACAAAATTAAACACTCTGTATCATGATACAAAGCTTTTACATGAATCTGTAATTGATTGGAGAACTGCCTCTTATAGCGAATTAATTGACTATATTGTGAATAAACATCATCGTTATTTAAATGAAGAATTGCCACAGCTAAGCCCTTATGTAACAAAAGTACTACGCGTTCATGGATCGCAACAACCACATTTAGCTCGAATTCATAAGTTATTTCATGAGTTAAAAACAGAATTGGAACAGCATTTAATAAAAGAGGAGACAGAGGATTTCCCATTGATTTTAGCATTTGAGCAACATGCAACAGATGAAAATTATACAAAACTATGCAAGGTAGTGGAAGAATTGGAGAATGAGCATAGCCACGCCGGCAATATTATCAAAGAACTTCGTACCATTACCAATGACTTTACCCCACCAGAAGGGGCTTGCGGTACTTATCGTCTGGTCTACCAACGCCTTGAGGCACTTGAAGCCGATTTATTCCAGCATATCCATCTAGAAAATAATGTGTTGTTCCCACGTGCAATAGCACGAACCTAAGCCACTCCCTAAAGAAATGGGACATGAGTAAAAAGTCGCTCATCTCCCATTTCTTCTATATTTTATGTTTTGACTATAAGATTACAGGAAGCATGCAATGTCTCAATGTACAAGCACAATGGCAAAAACCTCTAACCTTCCTTCTAGACCAGTCTTTTGCTACATGTAGTCGTTGATATTATATAGAAAGAATATGCCTAGATCGGGTAAGGAGTTGTCTATATGAAAGAAGGTTTAATTAAGAAGCATATGCGAAATATCCCCCTTTTTAAAGAACTTTTGGATGAAGAGCTTCAAACGATAGTGGATATTTCTCAGGTTCGAACGTATAAAGCAAGGTCTTTTGTATTTTTACAGGGTGATCCACTTGATCGTGTATTTTTTATCCATTCGGGTAAGGTGAAAATTCAAAAAACAGATAAAACCGGAAGAGAACAGATTGTTTCTGTACTCCAAGCTGGAGAAATGTTTCCGCATGCGGGATTCTTCCAAAAAGGTACTTTCCCAGCAAATGCCGAGATACTAGAGCATGCAGAATTAGTTGTTATCCCAATCGTTGATTTTGAGAATGCTTTACTTCAGTATCCTCGATTATGTATTACATTGTTTAAAATTCTAGAAGAAAAGATTGTGGATCTCCAGAATAGATTAGAGGAAAAAATTCTTCATGATACCTATGAGCAAATTATTATGCTATTGCTTCGCTTATGTAAATCAAACGGCATCCAGATTCATGATAAATACAAAATAACGACTCAATTTACGAATCGCGAACTCGCGAATATGATTGGAACTTCTCGGGAAACAATTAACCGTACAATTAATCAGCATGCTCTTATACACATCGG
>NZ_LSSO01000166.1:0-13863 GCF_001645205.1 Brevibacillus sp. SKDU10
TTGAAGGGTTGGGAGTGTTTCTAGTGCAGGGCCTACAAGAATGGTTACTTTTTCAGCAAGCCCCGCTTTTTTTATATTCTCTTTTGCAACCTGAGCGAATGCTGGCTCATACTCCAAGGAAATAAGCTGACCATCTTCCGGCAAGGCACGAGCAAGCCAGATACTGCTGTATCCACCAAGTGTCCCTATTTCTAAAATCTTCTTAGCGCCTCTGATTTTGGCGAGCAGGTATAAGAGCTTCCCTTGATTTGGTGCGACATCAATGGCAGGCATGCCGGCTTTAGCATTTGCTTGGAGAACTCCTTCCAGAATTGGATCAGACGGAAGTAGCATACTGTTGAAATACTGATCAACCTCAGCCCATTTGTTAGGTGCTTGCATGTCAATAATCCTCCTTTAATCTGATAACAGCCATTTCTTTATCTTTGATATGCCTCTAGTGTAATACAGGATGAAAAATAAAACGCATAAAAAGAGATTTTTTTTCGAATGGTTCGTCGAATATAGGTGAATAAGCAAAAGATCAGGATTGTCTAGAACTTCTTTGAAGATGGGAGGTACGGAAGCAGAACGACAAAAAAGGCGCTCCTTCCAAGCGCCTTTTTCTCTTCCTATTGACCAATAATCATCCGCTCTTTTGGATAATGATAACGAACAGACGGAGCATCCTTTTTTAAGAATAGTAACAGGTTGATAATCCCAATCCGTCCAATCACCATCATGATGATGAGAATGAGCTTACCAGGTGTGCTTAATTCCGAAGTAATTCCCATCGACAAGCCAGTTGTACCAAAGGCTGAACAGACTTCAAATAAAATGGCCTGTATCGATAGGTCCTCGAACCACACCATGAAAATAACTGCCGTGAACACCATGGTGATTGCGACAAAGAACACCATAAACGATTTGAAGACATCTTCCTGGACCAGCTCACGACCAAATACTTTTACATCCTTTTGTCCACGCATATAAGTATATACGGTCGCAATTAGAACGAAAAACGTAGTTGTCCGAATCCCTCCCCCTACACTGCTGGGAGAAGCCCCGATAAACATCATGCCGGATAGCATGACAAGGGTAGGGGTGGACAGTAAGCCGATATCCATCGTGGCTAAGCCGCCGCTTCGTGTAGAAACAGATTGGAACAGGGAGTAAAAAAGCGCTTCATGCCAGGTTTTATCCTGTAAAAAGGCATTCCTTTCAAAAAAGTAAAAGAGCAGTGTCCCAACCACGATTAATGTGAAGAAAGTCAAGGTTGTTACCTTTGTGAATAAGGAAAACGTAAAGCGATATTGACCTTTTCGATGAGTTGCGTAGCTGACCAGTTCTATCAGCACAGGAAACCCGATCGCTCCACAGATGATGAGGATCATATTCACGCTTTGGACGAAATAATCCCCCGAGAAGCTGAGCAGGGAATTACCAAAGATATCGAATCCAGCATTGGTAAATGCGCTAATGGAAACAAAGTAGCCATAGTAGTAGGCGGTATACCAATCAGTCTGATAGCCAGTCCAAAAAAAATAACTGCCTAGCAATAGCGTACCGATTAGCTCAATTAAGATGGTTAGCAATAAAATGCTTCGCGTTAATTTGACCAATCCCGAGAGAGTGGGACGATTGTGGTCCGTAGCAATCCATTTTCTTTGTTCTAAGCCGATTCGTTGTCCAAGCATCATCCACAAAAAGGTACCTAAGGTCATAATGCCGATTCCACCAATTTGAAAGAACAAGGTGAGTAAAATAATTCCGCTCTGATTAAACACTTCACTAATTTTGATGACGGTTAGACCCGTTACGCTAATCGCACTGGCTGCCGTAAATAAAGAATCTACAAAAGATATAGATACGCCAGGCTGGTGAAAGATGGGTAACCAGAGAAGCAATGCAGCGAGGATAACACTGCTGAGATAAAACATGACAATAATTTGTACGGAGCTTAAGCGCCGTTTTTTATAAGAGAGCAGCAACTCGCTTACCTCCTGAGTAAGTAATACAGGTAATTCTACCGAAAAACATTGTAACAAGCAAAAAGAGTTTTTAACAGGTGCAAAAAAAAAGAAGTCCTCTTTTCAGCAGACAAAGAGGGCTTCTTTTTATGAATAAATCTCTATGATTATTGTGGATTCGTGGTCCAAATTCCAGATGTTTTAATGAAGACACGCTCAGGCAAACGCAGGGTGGCTAAGGTTAGCTCTGCTACATCCTCTGGCTGCATCATATGATCCTCTGAACCGATTTTTAGACCGGCATTAACAGCTAGCTCGGTGTTGACAGTGCTTGGAGTCAGAGCTGTGACGCGAATGTTGTGTTTGCGCACCTCTTGCAATAGGGATTCGGTAAAGCCCATTACGGCAAATTTGGAAGCGCAGTACGCAGAGCCTGTTGCAAAACCGCGTTCTCCAGCAGTAGAGGCTACGTTGATGATATTTCCGCTGTTTTGAGCGATCATATCAGGCAACGCCGCATACGTCATGTAGTAGGTTCCAAACAAATTCACAGAAACGATGCGCTCCCACTCCGCTGGGTCCATGTCTGCGACTGTACCGAAAGTAGCAGTGCCAGCATTATTGATCAGGATGTCTACAGAGCCAAGCTCTGCTTTAATTTTGGCATATGCGGCTTCTACATCGCTGCGTTTTGAGATGTCAGCAGTTGCAATACTAACCGTAACACCGTAGGTTTTTGCAAGCTCAGCAGCCAACCCCTGTAGATCAGATTCTGTGCGGGCGACCAAACCTAGATGGGTTCCTTCTTTTGCCAAAGCGACGGCAATCGCACGTCCAATTCCTTTTCCTGCTCCGGTAATTAACGCTTTTTTTCCTTTAAAATCCATGTCGGCAATCCTCCCATTTTTAACTTAGTATAAATGATGATACGTAAATGCCTTTTGTTATGTCAAATTTGTAAGTGCAACTAGTTGTTATAGCTGGATAAAAAGCATGATACACTATAATCCATGAGCCCATTATACACGATTTCACATGAAGTCTTGAAGATGAATCGGGCTTAACAAGGATAGATACTGTACGAGGGAATGGTGAAAAAGTATGGACAAACAGGTTGTTGTGATTACAGGGGCAGGAAGCGGGTTAGGTGCTTCTTTAGCGAAACGTTACTCGGAGCAAGGCTTTCATGTTTGCTTGCTTGGACGAACCAAGGCAAAGCTTGAACGGATCGCTGAGCAATTGACCGGCAGCTATTCCATCCACGAAGGCGATGTTGCGAATAAACAAGCTATCATGGAAATCATGGCCTCCATTCTCAATACGTATAATAGAATTGATGTATTGATCAACAATGCGGGGACAGGAAGCTTTGATTTGGCTGAAAACCTTACCGAGGAAGCTGTTCACCAAATGATTGATATTAATCTAAAGGGAACGATTTTTAGTACTCAGGCAGCAGTAAAGCAAATGAAAGAGCAGAATGATGGAACGATTATTAATATCGTATCTACGGCCGGCAAAGTAGGAAAAGCAAATGAGTCTGTATACTGTGCCAGCAAATTTGGTGTGAGAGGCTTTACAGAGAGCTTAGCCATTGAGCTAAAAGAAACGCCTATTCAAGTAGTCGGAATTTACATGGGAGGCATGAAAACGGAATTCTGGGATGGTATTTTCACGGAAGAACGCATGAAGCACCTGATGGAACCAGATGATGTTGCTGATGTTATTATGGCAAATGTGAAGCCAAGACAACGCCTAGTGGTATCTGAAGTGGTCATTCAAAACCAAAAGTAAAATTAAGCATCCGATTGTAGTGGCGGACAAGCCTATTGTGTAAATATCCTTGTTACTCTCTTGTCTACAGGGAGAGAGCACAGGCTAATTGAGACACCTTTCATCTCTAATGAGAGAAAGCGTGTCTATTTTTTTCTCTTTTTACGACGTAATTTGCCCAGAGCATGACTGGCAATGACAGACCGTGCGTCTATTGCGCTAACCTTGATTTTACTGCGATTTTAAGTTGACGAACGTATGAACCAATCCCGATGACTTTTGTATGTGTCCTGTCATTCATAACACAAACGCATGAATATCATGCAAATACGTAAATTGAAGTCATGACAAACATGAAGTATGATACACAAAAGACAAAAGAAAACAAAACGGAGACGTAACTGATGGAATGGCAACAAATTTTATATTTTCGCAAGGTAGCACAAACACAGCACATTACACGATCGGCAGAGCTGTTAAATGTGTCCCAACCCGCCTTAAGCAGAGCAATTGCTCGTTTGGAGGAGGAGTTAAATACGCCTTTGTTTGAGCGAAAAGGGCGAAATATCGTACTGAATCAATACGGGGAGCTATTCTTAAAGCGAGTGGAGCGAGCCATTCAGGAGATAGAAGAGGGGAAGCAGGAAATTCAGGACCTGATTAACCCTGATCACGGCAAAATACAGATCGCTTTTTTACATTCCTTAGGGATTGAAGTAGTACCCGAATTTATTCGTTCGTTTCGTCTGCAATATCCACAGGTCAGCTTTCATTTACATCAAGCATCCATGGATCAGATTGTAGAACAGCTAAAAACGGGTTTAATTGATATCGCCCTGTTTTCCATGCTGGAGCCAATAGATGAGGTGCATTGGGAGCCTTTAATTACAGAGGAGCTGTTTCTCATTGTTTCCAAGACGCATCCTTTGGCGAATCGGACACAGATCGAGCTAAAGGAGATTGCCAATGAACCTTTTATTTCCTTCAAGCAGGGTTATGGTCTGCGAACCTTGACAGATACGCTTTGCAAGCAAGCTGGCTTTACTCCCGCCATCACCTTTGAAGGAGAGGAGATTGCTACAATAGCTGGTCTGGTGGCAGTTAAATTGGGAGTAAGTCTTGTTCCTGATGTAAACGTGCTGGATAAATCGAAGGTATCACTCTTACGTGTGCTAGATCCAGGCTGTGAACGAACCATTGGACTCGCATGGAAAGAAAAGCGTTATTTGTCTCCTGTTGCAAGAAGATTCATCTCGTTTGTAAAGGAGCACTATATCTAATCTGTTTGAGACATCAACAGAACCGGATAGCTACGTTTTCTAACTGAATAATAAAGAGAGAGGATTTACACCATGAGTTATATCAAGCAAGGGTCAAGCGCATTTCGCAGAACCAACATAGCGTTGTTTGCAGGAGGGTTAAATACATTTGCTATCCTGTACTGCACACAGCCTTTGTTGCCTGAATTCACGAAGGAATTTCAGGTTTCTCCAACGCTGGCCAGTCTTTCCTTATCTGTAACTACGATGGCTTTAGCCATAAGTTTGTTATTTCTCGGTTCATTGTCTGAGGCGTGGGGACGCAAACCGATTATGATGGTTTCCTTGATTGGAGCTTCGTTGTTGGCAGTGTGTTCAGCGTTTAGCTATCAATTTCAAATGTTACTGGGCATTCGTATACTGGTCGGGATGGTTCTAGCTGGGTTACCGGCTATTGCCATGGCTTATCTGGGTGAAGAAATTGACAAAAATAGCTTAGGCGTAGCAATGGGGCTGTATATAAGCGGAAATTCGATTGGCGGAATGGGCGGACGAATCATCACAGGGACGCTAACCGATTTGTTTAACTGGCATGTGGCTCTGATTGGAATTGGTGTGTTGAGCCTCTTGTGCACGATTTTGTTCTGGATTATGCTTCCGCCCTCCAGACATTTTTCACCGCGCAAACTAGAGGTAAAGACATTGGCAAAATCACTCTGGAGCCATTGTACGGACCATCGCTTGCTTTATTTATATGGACTTGGCTTTCTGCTAATGGGCAGCTTTGTGACGTTATATAATTACATCGGCTATCAGTTAGTTGAGCCGCCATATTCACTTTCGCAAACAATTGTTGGCTGGATTTTTATTGTGTATTTAGTTGGTACGTTTAGCTCTACTTGGATGGGCAAGATGGCAGACAGACTTGGGCGGGCTAAAATGCTGTGGATGTCTTTAGCTATTATGTTTGGGGGCATTGGACTTACATTGGAGCCTCATTTATTTAGTAAAATTGCGGGAATTGCAATCTTTACATTTGGTTTTTTTGGCGGGCATTCGATCGCCAGCAGCTGGGTAGGCAGATTAGCTACTCATGATAAAGCACAGGCTTCCTCCTTGTACTTATTCTTCTATTATGCTGGATCGAGTTTAGGTGGGACGTTTGGTGGTTTGTTCTGGTCGTTATTTGGATGGGCCGGAGTTGTTGGCATGATTGGAGGATTTATCGTGATTGCCTTCGTATTGCTTATAAAGCTCTCTCATGTCGAGCAGTCTCCAGCAGCATTACGCATTCAGTAATTTTTGCGTGTTGCAAAATAAAGCGTTACACAGATAAAAAAGGACGGGAACCATTGCGGCTCCGTCCTTTTCACATTTCTAACATACAGGGCACTTGTCATCTATCTCTAGATAGAATTTACTTTACCAATTTATGCCGTAGCGCTAGGACTACTGCCTGTGTCCGATCATCGACATTTAGCTTTTGTAAAATGCGATGGACATGGGATTTTACCGTACCTTCCGAGATAAAGAGATTTTGAGCAATTTGATCATTGCGAAAGCCAAACGCTAATTGCTGCAAAACATCCTGTTCTCGTTCTGTAAGTTCATCCAGCAGTACGAGAGTATGCTCTTTCAGATAAGCTTCCTGCGGTTTGTCGGCATGAGGTGTGGCGGTCGTTTCGGATTTTTGTTTCTGTAAGACCTCTGCTAATGCTTTAGCAGCCGTCGCTGTGTGAAAAGAAGCTTCTCCATTGTAAGCACGGCGAATTAAGTCTAACATCTCCTGAGAATCGGCATCCTTCAGCATATAACCAACCGCACCTGCTAGAATGCCATCCACAACGTAATCATGGTTATCGAATGTCGTTAATATAAGAACCTTCACTTTCGGTACATGTTTTACAATTTCGCTTGTCGCTTCAATACCTGTACACTTGGGCATTTGTACGTCCATGAGAATGACATCAGGCCTCAGCTCGCAAGCCAGATTGATGATCTCTTCACCATCCGCCGCTTCTCCAATAACCTCCATATCCTCCTGAACATTAATGACATACCCAAGACCCTGTCTGATCATCTTTTGATCGTCTGCCAGCATGACTCGAATCTTTTGATGTTTATAATCTACCATAGCAGCTATGTGTTCCCTTCTAAAGATGAATGATGGTAAGGAATGGTTGCAGTAATTTCAAAGCCAAATGGTTCCCTCATCTGATATGTCAGCGTTCCGTTTAATTTCGTGATACGTTCTCTCATGCCAGATAAACCAAAACCAGGTTTAACCCCTTCCTGAGAACGATTTTGGCCGTTGTCGCGAATGGCTAAAACGATGGAATCAGCCATCTTCCTAATTTCAACCCACATGGCGGTGGCATTGGAATGACGCAATGTATTCGTAATAGCTTCTTGTAAAATTCGATAAAAAACAATCGTTACCTCGTTTGTTAAATCTATCTCTTCCTCATTCGTTACAAACGAACAGGACAGGTCCGTATTTTTCTCTGTTTGCGACAAAAGAGCTTGTAATGGCGTTAAGCCAAACGTCCGCTTATCGACTGCAAGGGTATGAACGGAGCCGCGGATATCCTCCAAGCTTTGCTTCGCTACATCCAGCATATTGTTGACTGCCGTCTGTGCATCATTTGGGCCGGACTTTAACATATAGGTAAGCGCATGTAGCTGCACGATGAGAGAAGTAAGACTGTGACCTAACGAGTCATGAATATCACGCGCGATCCGATTTCGCTCCTCCAACACGGCTACTTGCAATGTATTTACAGTCATTTCCTGCAATTCATTATGTGCATCCTGCAGTTTTGTATGTGCGATTTGCAGTTCCTTTAAATGCTGTTGATTTAATTGATACGCTTCATGATGGGAACGATACCCGCGTGCACCCAGATAGCACCCAATAAAGGAAAGCAAAAATGGAGCAACATGTGTGGTATAGCTATGAGTTATCCAGATGAGTAATACACAGGTAACCACTCCAAAAAAGGTGGCTAACGGCAACGAATATTTTTTATCAATGCGCAGGCCGATAATAATCCCCAGCAGGATGATCATTCCAAACCCCTCTGGACCCAGATAAATGCCTTTAAATAGGGTAACGCCCCCGACTAGTAAAAGAATGACAGTCATTTTTATGGAGGGCAGTTGAATAGAGGAGGTCCAAAATAAGATCAAATACCCACAGAACAGTAATACGGAAAACACAAATTGTATAGGTGATTCATGATTATAGGAGTTTGGCAGCCATGTCAAAAGAGATAAGGCTAAGAACCAGACCAGTAAGAGTCGTTTGCGGAGGGCTTTTGTTATGTTATCAATCAATGTGTAGCACGCCCTTCTTCAAATTTTTCGATCGCTTGTTCACGTTCTATTGTAGCACGGGGTGTCATCTATCTCTAGATAGACGAGCCAGTGCTACGGTTTTCCATCCCTCGATAGATTTACCTATTTCAACTTGCGGCTACAATGAAACCTGTGACATTTCGTATTGCGAACAATTGACCAACGGCAGGAGGTGGCTTGGATGGAAGAGTTGATTACCATGGCGAAACTTCTCAAAGAAGCGAGTGCCCTTTTTACATGGATCACACGTGAAGAATTAGAAAGCAAAGATATCACCTGGCAGCAAGTGCTGATTCTGGAGCAAATTGTGCACGACCCGAAAACCATTGGGGAAATCAGCAAGGCGGTTAGTCTTTCGTACAGTACGGTATCTGGATTAATTGATCGCCTAGAACGAGATAACATCGTCATAAGGCTCAAGGATAAAAAGGATAAACGATTGGTTTGGGTTGCAATGTCCCCACGATTCGATCATGCGAATGAATTCGCGGGACGCCAAGCGGAAATGGAGACGTTTGAGCAACAGACGACTCAGATGATTTCATCCCTCCATGTCTTGCAAGAAATGTATACAACCAAAAAAAGAATAACTAGTTAAGACATTGGTGAGGTGAAAAAGAGTGAATATATCTGAAGTGTCGGTCAAGAGACCTGTTCTCATTATCATGTTGACCCTTGCAGTCATGATTTTTGGGATCGTTTCTCTGCCAAAATTGGCTATTGATTTGTATCCAGAGCTGAATTTTCCAGTTGCAGTTGTCGTTACATCTGTGGATGGCGCGGCGCCGAGCGAAGTGGAGAAGCTGGTAACGAAACCGATAGAAAGTGCAGTAGGAACGGTTGCCAATTTAAAGGAAGTATCATCTATTTCGATTCAAGGAGCATCACAGGTTATTCTCAGCTTTAACTGGGGGACCGATTTGGATCAAGCTACATTGGAATTGCGGGAGAAGGTTGATCGAGTGCGACAAATGCTCCCATCCTCAGCGAAATCTCCACAGGTTCTGCGGATTGATCCAAATAGCATGCCGATTATGACATTTGCCCTAACAGGCGAGGATGATGTCAACCAATTGAAGAAGGTAGCAGAGGACTCCATTCAAAACCGCTTAGAAAGAATTGATGGTGTGGCTGGAGTAAATCTGGTCGGTGGTCAGGATCGCGTGGTGGACGTAGTGCTCGACCCTGCTAAAATTTCGTCGTATGGATTGACCATCGACCAAATTCAGCAGGCGATTGCCAGCAACAACCTGTCCGGTTCAGGTGGTGCCGTACGTGAAGGAGATGGCAAATATAATATTCGAGTTCAGGGCGAGTACGATAGTGTAGCTAAAATCGGACTAACACCAATTCGCATGGGAAATGGCTCCCTTCGCCTGCAAGATATTGCTACCATCAACGATACAACGGCGAAAATCAATCAGTTCAGTTACGTTAATGGTAAACCAAGCTTAGGCATTACCATTACAAAAGCATCTGGTGGAAATACCATTCAGGTAGCGGATGCTGTTAGTCAGGAAATGAAAGAGATTGAGAAGACCTTACCTTCCCATTTACAACTAACAACTACGCTGGATTCGTCCACGTTTATTAAAGATTCAATCTACACCACAGCAGAGCATGCCTTGTTCGGTGGATTGTTTGGGATTATTATTTTGTTCTTCTTCTTAGGTAGCTTCCAATCAATGATTGTTGCGATCATCGTGCTGCCCATCTCAATCATCTCCACCTTCTTGCTGATGTATGCGACTGGTCAAACGATCAATCTGATTTCCCTATCAGGGTTGACGCTCGGACTAGGTTCACTGGTTGACTTCGCGGTCGTAATGCTGGAGAACATTTTCCGTCAAAGGGAAAAAGGGAAAGGCATGGTAGAAGCTGCGTTAGATGGTTCCAAGGAAGTGGGTACTGCTGTAATGGCTTCTGCTTTGGCGCAGATATGTGTATTCCTGCCAATTGCGCTGGTTGACGGTATTGCAGCAGAAATTTTTAGACCCCTAGCTCTAACAGTTGTGTATTCTCACATTGCCGCTTTGGTCTTTTCCATTATCCTAGTACCAATGTTAAGCTCACGGATACTCAAAAAAGTACCAGAGCATAACAAGCGGGAAGGATATCGTGGAATTAACCCGGTAATTTGGTTCAATATTGGATTTCACAAGGTAGAAAAAGGCTATAAAAGGCTGTTAGATTTTTCTCTGAATCACCGTAAAACAGTGGCGATTGTTACGGTTGCCATGATGATAGGTTCTATAGCGCTGACTCCGTTGGTTGGGGCAGAATTTATGCCATCGATGGATCAGGGACAAGTTACAATTGATATTAAGATGCCTAACGGTACTGTTTTGGAAGAAACAAAGAAGGTATCCCAACAAGTGGAAAAGATAGCGGCGCAAGTACCGGAGCTGGATATCCTGAGCACTTCGATTGGTAGCGGTGGTTCAGCGGCCGTGGCTACCTCTACTTCTAACAAAGCAACCGTCGATTTAAAACTGGTTGACGTAAAGGATCGCAAACGCTCCACTCAGGAGATAATGGCAGATTTGCGTAAGCAGGTCGCATCGATTGCGGGTGCTGAAATTA
This sequence comes from Brevibacillus sp. SKDU10, assembly GCF_001645205.1. Lineage (NCBI taxonomy): Bacteria > Bacillati > Bacillota > Bacilli > Caryophanales > Paenibacillaceae > Brevibacillus > Brevibacillus sp. SKDU10. Next base: position 10,922 of record NZ_LSSO01000166.1, read on the forward strand.
AGGTGAAAGAACAGTCTGCTGGTATGTCCACAGGCTCGCCATTACAGATTACCTTACGCGGTGATGATATCGAGGTTCTAAAAGATGTGAGCGGGATTATTAAGCAAGAGGTAATCAATGTCCCGGGAACCAGTAATGTGGTGACCACCTTAGATGATACGCAGCATGAATTTGAAGTAAAAATCGATGCAGAGAAAGCAAGTATGTACGGGCTAAGCTCTGGACAGATTTTAACGGCTGTGGGTACAGCATTTAACGGACAGACGGTGACAAAATATCGCACGGGTGATGATGAAATCAATGTGCAATTAAAATGGCCCGCACAGTATCAGGAAGATACGAATTACTTGAATAGCTTGCGCATAACTGCACCAGGCGGCGCACAGGTAGCGTTGTCTTCTGTTGCAGAGGTGACAAAAGTAGAGGCACCGCTAACGATTAATCGCTCGAATCAGACTCGTGAAGTAAAAATCACAGGTGATTTAGCAGGACGTGATTTGAATTCAGTCACTACGGATGTACAAACGAAGCTAGACAAGCTCTCCCTGCCAGATGGCTATAAAATTGAGTACGGCGGAGAGAGTAAAGATATGATGGAGTCCTTTAGTAGTCTTGGATTGGCTGTTATTTTGTCAGTCGTCCTACTTTATATGGTAATGGCGGCTCAATTTGAATCCTTATATACGCCGTTTATTATCATGTTCTCTATCCCGCCTACCTTTGCAGGGGTTATGCTTGGCCTGTTGTTTACCAATACCTCGATCAGTGTGTCCGTGTTCATTGGATATATTCTGCTGATTGGTTTGGTCGTCAATAACGCCATCGTATTAATAGATTATGCAAATCAATTGCGAGACAAAGGCATGAGTGTGAGGGATGCGATTTTGGAAGCAGGGCCTGTACGCTTGCGTCCCATTCTCATGACGACATTGACTACCATTCTAGCAATTGGTCCATTAGCTTTTGCCACAGGCTCTGGTAGTGAATCACAAGCTCCGATGGCGATCACAGTTATTTTCGGATTAAGCTTTGCTACCCTCATTACCCTTGTGTTGATTCCAGTCGTGTATACTTGGTTCGATGATTGGTCTTCTAAACGTAAACACAAGAAAGAACAAAAACGACTAAAGAAACAACAAGCAGCTATTGCGGTAGCGAAGTCGTAAAGGCGAAGAGATAGAGGAGGGGGAAATGAAATTGAAAGCAAAAACAACGATGAATAAAAAAATGATTCTAGTAGCAGCATCCGCTCTGTTCTTAGTAGCGGGATGTTCGAATCAAGCGGCAGAGAATACTCCGACAGAACAGACGGAGAGCGTAACACCGGTTCAGATTGAAATGTCTAAGCTAGGGACAGTTTCCTCTAGTGCAGGCTTTACGGCTAAATTAGCGCCTAGTCAGGATGTGCAGTTGAGTCCAAAATTGTCTGGGAAAATCACCTCCTTACCTGTTCGTTTAGGACAATATGTAAAACAAGGAGAAACTTTGTTTAGTGTAGATGAACAAGATGTGATCAATTCGATCAAACAGGCAGAAGCGGCATATCAGGTAGCGAAGGCGAATTTAAACCAAGCAGGCAATAGCTCCAGTCAAGGTCTTGAACAAGCGAAGAATAGCTTGAGCCAAGCCCAAACAGCCCTACAGGATGCAGAACGAAATCAACAGCGGATGCAAACGCTATTTAATCAAGGCGCAATAGCTCTGCAACAATATGAACAAGCAAATACACAGCTTGCTAATGCAAGAACAGCGGTTGCAAATGCGCAGGAAGGCCTGAAATCAGCCACACAAATGTCAGCAGTAGGTGTATCGGAGGCTTCTGTTAAGCAAGCGGCTGTAAGCTTAGAAAATGCTCGGACACAACTGGGGAATGCAGTAGTAAAAGCTCCTTTCAGCGGGTACATTTCCAGTGTGAATGGAGCGGTTGGACAGGTGGCTTCTCCACAAAGCCCTGTTGTCACATTAGTTAATACCAATCCGCTTGTTGTAAAGGCTAATTTGTCTGAACAGGATATTTCACAGGTGAAGGTTGGCGATGAGGTAAAAGTGAAAATCACGGCATTGGGAAAAGAAATGACAGCTAAAGTAGCAGCTGTCAGCCCGGTGATGGATCAACAGCTCAAAGCCTATCCCATCGAAATATCAATCCCTAATCCAAACAACGAGCTGAAAGCGGATATGGTTGTGAACATGAATGTATTAGGGCAACAAGGAAAAGGACAGGAAAAGGTAGTTGTTCCCCGCAAGGCCGTGTTCGATCGCGATGGGAAGCAGTATGTTTACATCGTAGAAGGCGAGATAGCAAAGCAAGTCGCGGTAACCACAGGAGAAGGTTCTAGCGAATCAATCGAAATCCTGACAGGAGTGAAGGCAGATCAACAGGTCGTCGTAAAAGGACAGACACTGTTGAAGGATGGAAGTAAGGTAACGATCCAAAAGTAAAAGTACGGATATAGACAAAAATGATCTTTAGAAAAAAGCTGTCACATTCTATTGTGCCAGCTTTTTTCATGGAAGTAGAGGGATGTAATGTGGCTAGAATCAAGCTGCTAGCTCCTGTTGAGGAGAAGGACGAGAAGCCAGTCACTTTGGAAGCGAACGCCCGAACTCCCCTGAATCAAACTCATTTCAAAAATCGTGTCACAAAAATTATTTTGCCAGCATCCTTATATTTAACTGCAATTGGTAGCATGAACTTCCGAGAAGCTACTGTACGTTTTGAAAATACTAAACTAGGCGTAGCCCAACTGGAGTATGACATAAAACAGGTTGATCCGAAAATAATCCAGAAAGCGGCACAAGAGATCAAAATTTTCACAGGCAAGACATTAAAGACGACAAAAGCGACACGCGTTAAATCAAAAATGAAAGAAGTGTAATCTTTTTTCGGTCTTAGTTGGGTTTGTAGGTGTAATGGAGCGTTAAATCATTTATACACAGAA